>JAKPSJ010000076.1 GCA_029555345.1 Methanobacteriota archaeon
GGTGGTGGAGCAGAGCGGCGATCGGCGACCATGCCGGCTTCTCGCGGGCACCGCGCTTTATCTTTTCCGCGATCTCCTCGACGCGGCGATCGGCAGCCTGGATCGCCTCTCCGATGCGCTCCCGATCGAGGGAGTCGTACATCACGATGTAATTCCCGGGCATCCTGACCGTAAACCCCGCATCGAGACCTCTCTTTCCCGGCGCCTCTTTCAGGATTCCGTCGAGCTGGCGGATCGCAGCCGATCCACCCGTGCCTCCCATTGTAATAACAGAAAAGACGTATTCAGCGCCGGATAGGTCGAGCCTCCGGGAGAAGTCAACAACGATTGCAGGGAGTCCGGAGAAATAGAGGGGGGAGACGATCCCGACCCTAGCCGCGTCCGGGACGATTGGGCCGGGTTCCTTCGCCAGAGGGGCGAGGGCTGCGAGTTCACAGTCGCCGATGCGACTGCAGAGCCCCCTTGCAACCGCGAGCGAGTTTCCCGTGCCTGTGAAGTAATAGATGAGAGTCTTCATGGTAGTCCTGAAAAGATCTGTGAGAGTATACCCGGAAAAGGGTAACGCATGGAGAAGGAAGGTTGGTTTGATTCTTGTATCCTGCATCGCAGTGAGCGATCTGCTTCTCTTCGGATAAGAAGGTCTATCGAACAGACCGCACTCCTCTAATCAGACGCTCTCGGGGCTGACGCCCCGCCGCTGTGGCACCCCCTCATTGCGATAGGTCCCGTGCTCTCATCCACGACATGACAGAGAGTACCCGATCAACCCTGCCCACACCCACATCCGCGCACGGGGGTGGTCCGGAGGGGGAGAATCTCCCTCCGGTCTATCAAACAGACCGCACTCATCTCCTCAGACGCTCTCGGGGCTGACGCCCCGCCACTGTGGCACCCCCATGTGGCGATAGGCCCAGTGCTCTCATATCCTGGACATGACAGAAAGCACCCAGGTCAGCCCTGCCCACTCCCCATCCTCACACGGGGGTGGTCCGGAGGGGGAGAATCTCCCTCTGGTCCATCGCACAGACCGCACTCATCTCCTCAGACGCTCTCGGGGCTGACGCCCCGCCGCTGTGGCACCCACTTGTGGCGATAGGGCCAGTGCTCTCATATCCTGGACATGACAGAGAGAGCCCCGGTCAACCCTGCCCACTCCCCATCCTCGCAGGGGGGTGGTCCGGAGGGGGATTTTCCCCCTCCGGTCTACCGAACAGATCGCATTCATCCACCCACACGCTTTTGGAACTGTCGCCTCATTGCGTAGTGTGAGATCTAGTATTCCGACAATATGGCAAAGAGGCAATAAGTGATCCCGTTACCTGCCTAATGGGATCATCGAACTCACATTGGATTCAGCTGGAGTGTTGAATCAGGATTGGCATTTGGCCCAGATTTATCATAGGGATCGAACTGGCATTTAAGATTTATTTTATTCTCCTCTAATCTCTTAACATCAGACTTCCCGTTTTCCAGTGTTGTGAGATTAGCATTATATGGCGTGGTTTGACTATACCACACGAAGCGTTCTGTCTTTGCCGGGATTGTGCCACTCGAGATAACCGGTCCTGACGGCTCAACTTTAAGAATGTAGTTGTGAACAATTGTATCCCGGTTCCAAATCCTCCATTCCGTTCCTAGCGTGCATGTGGGTGTGGGAGTCGGGGTTTGTGTAAGCGTTACAGTCGGTGTCGTAGGTGTTGGTGTAGGTGTAGGTGTCGAGGTCGAACTCGTTGTGGTTGTCGAGGTCGGCCCCGCCGTCCCTCCCCCGCGGAGGGTAACCTTCTCCTCGAAGACGAGGAGCCTGGCCCTCTGGTCCACAACCCGGAGCAGGACTGTTGTATCCGGACACGGATCCGCACGGTATTCCGGCACAGTACCGCCTGCACGGTATTCCGACAGGGTCTTGTTGTAGTAGATGTACAGGGTCTGGCCTGGGTTCCATGTTGTCACGTCCTGATCGGGGACGACCCTGAAGGTGCCCCTGTCCGTGTCCAGGTATATCTCGAGGACGTAAGGGCCCTCCTGCCTGGGGTCGAGGGCAGCCGGGTCGCCACCCTGCGAATAGAGGCTTATCGCCTGGCTGCCTGCGTAGTCCACGACCTCGATCCTGGGCGGAATGTACGCTGACTTGGGCTGGATCACGATGAAACCCATCACTAACCCCCCGATAATGACGGCGAGTGCTACGAGGAGGCAGATGATCAGGATTGTGCCTATCACTTCGTTGATGCCGCTCTCCGGATCATGTCGTGGCATATGAATATAACCGACTCCCCCCCACTCATCAATCTATCTTTCGCTGCAGGTACCCGGGGCCCCGCTTGCCGATTGGATGCCTGGCCTCGCTGGTGCAGGAGATCCCCCATTCCATGCAGCAAAGGGGCCGGGAAATAGTCCCTGCAACCCCTGGGATTGACCCAACTGTTTATATAGTGCCCGGATTCATTTATAAATATGAAGGTTAAGCCAGAGGACTCTCTCAAGATAGAAAACATCGTTGCCTCTGCAAAGGTGACAGATTACCTGGATCTCCCTGCCCTGGCCTCCCAGATAAAAGATGCCGAATACAATAAGAAGAGGTTCCCGGGCGTTGTTATCAGGATGCAGCAGCCGAAGATTGCCGCCCTCGTCTTCGGCTCCGGCAAGGTGGTCCTGACAGGGGCAAAGAGCATCGAGAGCCTCTCGCAGGGTCTCGAGATCCTCGGGAACCTCCTCCGGGGCCTGGATATCGATATCCCGAAGAAACTCACGTACAAGATCCAGAACATCGTCACGTCGGCGGACCTCGGGTCCGGTATCAACCTCAACAAGATCGCGGTGGGTTTCAACCTCGACCGGATCGAGTACGAGCCCGAACAGTTCCCGGGCCTCGTCTACCGGCTGGAGAACCCCAAGGTCGTTGTCCTCCTCTTCGGGTCGGGGAAACTGATCATCACTGGCGGAAAGGAGCCCGATGACGCCCGGAAGGCCGTCCAGAAGATCCTCAACGACCTCAAGAACCTCGGTCTCCTGTAACTACTTTTATTTATTACTTATTATGAGTATATAAATAATAATAATCTTTTTATGTAATCATTGCATACCTGATAAGAGTAACGGTGCGCCCCATGAAATCGCGGAACGTCATGTATTTCACACCGAGGGAGGGAGAACTGGCCGATCTTCTCGTGCAGATCGGGCTCAAGAAGAATGTCGCCAAGGTCCTCGTATACCTCGCCCACACGAACGAGGCAACCTCCCGGGACATCGAGCGGGGAACCGATCTCCGCCAGCCCGAGGTCAGCATCGCCATGGCTTCCCTCATCGAACAGAAATGGGTCGAGAACCGGGAGACGAAGGCCGAGAACAAGGGGAGACCCGTCAAGATCTACAGGCTCTCGAGACCGATCCACGAGATCATGGACAGCATCGAGCAGGAAAAGATGAAAGAGGCGTCGGACCAGCTCAAGCTCATCCAGCAGGTACGCGAATACATCTCGTGACCTCACCTCTTCTCGATAACCCTCGTCCCCTCTGCACTCCCTGCAACCAGGGTCGTCTTCTGCACGTAGCGGCAGAAAAGGCCGCACTCCAGCACCCCGGGAATCAGTGTCAGTTCCTCCTCGAGCCCTGCCGGGTCGGGTATCGCGGAGAACGTGCAGTCGACGATGTAGTTCCCGTTGTCGGTGATGACCGGGCCGTCCTTTGCCCTTCCCTCCCGCACTGCGGGTTCCCCGCCGAGCTCCCGCACGGCGATCATCGCGGGCGCCGCAGCGAACGGGATCACCTCCAGGGGGACGGTCCCGGAGAGCCGCTCGACACACTTCTCCAGGTCGGCGACGATGACCAGGCGGGCCGCTGCCGCCGCGACCACCTTCTCGCGGGTGAGGGCGGCCCCCCTCCCCTTGATGAGATGAAAGTCCCGGTCTGCCTGGTCGGCCCCGTCGACGGCGAGGTCGAGCCTGGGGTGGTCGTCGAGCGTCGCGAGGGGGATGAAGAGCTCCCGGGCGCGGATGGCCGTCTGGATCGACGTGGGGACACCGGCAACGGACAGCCCTTCCGATCCGATCCTCTCTGCGAGCCGGACCATGAAGTGGTACGTCGTCGAGCCTGTACCGAGGCCGAGGACCATTCCGTCCCGGACGAACTCGGCTGCTCTCCTCCCGGCGTTCCTCTTAGCCTTTTCCTTCTCTGTCGCTTTCATCTCCCCTCTTCCGCCCGCTTCGCGGAGAAGATCCTGGAGAGCTCTTCCTTCGCCCCGGACGCGGTGCAGTCCAGCGTGATGGGGGTCAGGGATATATTGCCCTTGCGGATGGCGTGCACGTCGGTCCCCTCGCCTGCATCGGCGATCAGAGGCCCGTTGATCCAGAAGTAGGGCCTCCCCCTGGGGTCGAGCCTCTTCTCCACACCGGTAGCGAAGAGTTTCTCGGCGAGCCTCGTGACCTCGTACCCGCCTCTCACGACCGAGGGGATGTTCACGTTCAGGACGTCGACTCCCGGGGGGAAAGGCCGATCGAGAAACGTCCGGCAGACCTCGCTGACCACCGTCTTGGACGGCTCGAAGCTCTGCCTGTGCCGACGCGGGTCATCGAACTTGTCGCCCTGGTCCTCCACCTGGAGGGAGAACGCGATCGCCCGGCTGCCCTGGTTTGCGGCCTCGAGGGCTGCGCCGACGGTCCCCGATGTCATGATGGACTCGAACGAGAGGTTCTCCCCGATGTTGATCCCGCTCACGACCAGGTCGGGATCGATGGCGAGTGCGTAGAGCCCGATGATCACCGCGTCCGTTGGCTTTCCCCCGACGGCATACGCAGTCACGCCGTTCATCTCCACCTCGTGGGCACGGATGGGCTCGAATATGGAGATGGACCGCCCCACTGCACTCTGCTGCGTGGCCGGCGCGACGATGGTCACATCCGAGAACGGGGAGAGTGCCTCGTATGCCGCCCAGAGGCCGACGGAATTGATGCCGTCGTCGTTCGTGAGCAGGACCCGGGGTCTCATTGTCACGATCCATTGGGAAGGTGGGGGAGAAATAGTTGATCGATCGTCATGACTATCTGAAAGGATGACCCACCTGTAGGCATGAAGGCGTTCCTCGCCGAGTACGCAACATTCCACGACCCCCGCCTCGCCCCGGAGGGGAGAGCGATGCTCGATACCCTCGCAGGGAGCTTCGAACGTTGCGGTTACGAAGTCGTCACGCCGGACGGGGGGGACTTCCTCGGTGAGATCCGGCGCCTCGCCCCGGGGTGCGACGTGGGCCTCGTGATCGCCCCCGACCGCTTCCTCTTCTCTTTTTCGTCAGCCCTGGAGAAAGCAACGCACAACGTCGGGTGCGGCAGTATGAACGCGGCCATCTGCGCTGACAAGAGCCAGTGTGGACGCGTCCTCGCGAGGCACGGGATCCCGGTCCCCGGCGACCCGCTCCCCGGCCGGAAGGTCATCAAGCCGGCTGCAGGGTGCGGGTCGGTCGATGTCCGGGTCTCCAGCGGCGGGCCGGGTCCAGGCGAGATCGCCCAGGAGTTCATCGACGGGGAGCACCTGAGCGTGAGCCTGGTCGGGAGCAGGGTCGTCGGCGATGCGTGTTCGTACTATACCGGCAAGCCGCCGCTCCTCCTTGCAGTGAACCGGCAGGAGATCCGGATCGAGCCTTCCGGGGAGATCCGCTACCTCGGCGGGGAGACCCCCGTCCACCACTCGAGACAGGACGAGCTGGTCGAGGCAGCCGTGCGGTCCGTCCAGGTCCTGGGGTGCCAGGGGTACGTGGGGGTGGATATCGTCCTCGCGGACAGGCCGTACGTCGTCGACGTCAACCCGCGGATAACGACGAGCATCGTCGGGATCGCTGCCTGCATGGATGAGGAGATCGCGGACATCCTCGTCCAGGCATCGAAGGGAGGCGGGCCGGACGAAGTCCACCTGGAGGGGAGGGTGCGGTTCGACAGCCACGGAAAGGTGAGACGGCTGTGATTGGAATCGACGTTGGCGGCGCAAATCTCAAGGTCGCGACGGAGAGCGGTGTCGAGACCTCCTATTGCCCGCTCTGGAAAGGGGCACCCCTCGTCGAGGCCCTCTCCCGCTACAGGAGCGAAGGCGTTGATGGCACCGCGGTCGTCATGAGCGGGGAACTCGCGGACTGTTTCTCTTCGAAGGCCGAGGGCATTGCGTGGATCGTGGACGCCGTGAAGAGGGTTTTTCCCGGTGCACTCTTCTTCGGGACCGACGGCTCCTTCCATTCCGACCCATCCCCGGCCCTCGCGGCTGCCAACTGGTTCGCTTCCGCACTCTACCTCAGGACCCTCTATCCAGGCGGGCTCCTGGTCGACATGGGGAGCACCACGACCGATATCGTCCCGCTCTCGTCGCCCGGGCACCTCCGGGGGCTTTCCGACCTCTCGCGGCTCCAATGCAGCTACCTACTCTACACGGGACTCCTCAGGACGCCCGTCCCGGCAGTCGTCCGGAATGCGACGGTGCATGGTGTCTCCACCCCTGTCAGCGCCGAATACTTCGCGACGAGCGCGGATGCACACCTCGTGCTGGGGCACATCGGCGAGGAGGAGTATACCTGCGAAACGCCCGACGGGAGGGGAAAGGACCGCGGGTCGTGCCTCCGCCGGCTCGCGCGAGTTGTGTGTGCAGACCTCGACGAGATCGGTGAAGAGGGGGCCAGGGACGTTGCAGTTTCGTTCTGGGAAGCACAGTCCGAAATGGTGAGGGGTGCAGTGCATCGGGTGCAGCGCGAGTCCTGCCCGGACACCGTCCTTTCCGCCGGCACCGGCTCCCGGCTGCTCGCCGGACTTCTGGGTGCCAGGGACCTCGGGGAGGACCTCGGCGATGCAGCGTCCGCCCTCCCGGCCCATGCCGTCATGGAGGTGATGAGACGAGGCCTTACGTGCTGAGCGTCCTGCTCCTCGCAGGCTCGATCCTCGTGACTGTCACCCTCTGGCTCGCTGGTTTCCCGTTCTTCTTCCTCTTCCTCTTCATCCCGCTCATCCCGCAGGTGTGGCGGGAGAGGAAGGTGCGCTCCTGCCCTGTCTGCGGGTTCACGACTTCCGACGGGAAGGTCGCGTTCTGCCCGTACGACGGGACACCCCTCACCGAGGGGGCGGCTCCAGGAGGGAGAGCTCGATGAGCGAGCGCGGGACCGGGATGCCGAAGAGGGTATCGGACGGGATATCCGGGAAGTCCCGGCGCGAGTAGGCACGGATCGTGCCAGGGTCAATGGCGAGGGAGAGGCATTCTGCGACGCGTGACACCCGGCCGGGCGTCATGCTCCTCGAAAGTACGACACACAGGTCTACGATTGGGGAGCCAAGGCGCGTCGCCGGGTAGAAGGGTGCCTGCGCCGGCGAGACCTGCCCGCAGTCCGTGCAGAGGAATCTCCTCACCTGCACGTTCACCGGTCTCTTCCGCCCGTCGTCCAGGACGACTGCAAATCGCCTCTCCTTCGTGTCGTAGCCGGATACCTTCCCGCCGCAATGGGGGCAGGAGTCCCGGCGGGAGAAGACGCGCCCCTCCACGGCAAGCACCCCGGACTGCACGAGGGCCTCGAGCATGGGAGGCACCCGGGGCGGCCTCACGGGCGAATCCCTCCCGCCATGCTAGGACCGGCAAAGATACTCCTCATCTTCCGTTCAGTCTCCCCGTACCGGTTTTGCAGAAGACCGTGCTGCTCCTCCCGGAGGACTTGCCCACCATTATTCATCAATTTTCCGCCTCATGATGCGGTACCACTAGACACGGCCTGCCGGAGGCATCCGGTATTCCCGGGTCGTTTATCGAGGAGGGGTGGCACGTTCTTCGAGGCGGGCGGGGACGAAGCGCTCGGCAACGTGGCCAGGAAATTCAAGGAGGCCAACTCATTCATGCAGTACAGGCCAGGGGAAGATCGTCGCGATCTTCGATGGTTCGGTACAGGAAATCTTGCAAAACGGTAAGGCAGAAAAGGAGGCCGACAGGAAGAGAGAGCATTTTCGGCACTTCGCTATTTTGATTTGGTAAATGAGTACAAAGGGGGGCTACCACCCTCGCACCCCCCAGTGCGATGCCCCCCACCGCCCCCAGGAGGGCACCCAGGTGGCCCAAGAGCCCGGGAAGTGCTGGAAACCATTGCTATTTAAATATTAACGATAATAACTACACTTTGGAGGGATTGAATGACTCCAGAAGACTACAAGAAGATCATTTATACTGCGATCAACCGTGAGGTCGAGTCATATACTTTTTACAAGACGGTTTCCGACAAGGTAAAGGACGCGAACCTGAAGAAGCTCTTCAATGAACTCGCTGGGGAAGAGACCAAGCACCGCGAGTTCCTGCAGGGTCTGCTCTCAAAGGGCCCGAGTGCACTCAAGTTCTCCGCGGGCAGGGACTACAAGGTCGGGGACAACATCCCGATACCAGATCTCGATCCTTCCATGAAGCCGGTCGATGGCCTCGTTGTTGCGATCAAGAAAGAGCTAGAGGCAATGCAGATGTATACGGCCCTCGCGAACAGCAGCGAGGATGCCGAACAGAAGAAGATGTTCCTCGAGCTCGCGAACATGGAACGCGGCCACAAGGCGCGGCTCGAGGATATCTACGTCAACATGGCATTCCCGGAGGCCTGGTAAGGAAATTTCATTCACTCTTTTTGCTTCTCGGGGCTCCCTGCGCCGAATCAGCCCAGTCACGTCATTGTTCCCAAAAAAAATGGATTGATCTATTTTCCTGAATTCTTCCGTCTGTAGTAGACGTAGACTGCCCCGAGGATGATGGCAGCGATGATGCTTAGGTAAACGGGGTTCGTCGTGATCAACTCGATGATGTCCCTGTCGACGACCGCCACCCGGAGCGTGACAGGGGACGTGACCAGGCGGTTATCGAGTGCGTCCCGGTAACGGACCTCGGTGTCCAGCGCGTAATCCTTCTGCGTGGCGGACTTGTCAACGGAGAGGGAGAACGTGGCGGTGGCCTCTTCTCCCGGAGCGAGGTCACCGAGAGCGGCCGTGTACTTCGATGAGGAGAACGGGTCGATGACTTTTATCCTGGCCTGGGCGCTCCGGAGTGTCACAGGGCCCGTGTTCCTGAAAGTGAGCGCAATGTCCTTGCTCAGACCCTGGTGAATGGTCACTTCGGCGGGATCGATGGAGACTTCCGCCTTCCCGAGGACTGGAACCCCGATCATCTCCGGGTTGGAGGCAACGATCTCCCCCTCGTTATCGCGGTACTGGAGTATCACGTCAAGGGGATACGTGGCGGCCTGGGCGTTGTCTGAGACGAAGACGCGGAATTTCGTGGTCACCGAGTCGTTCGGCGCAAAGTTCCCGATGTATGCACTCCCCTCGACAGGGATGACAGGGCTATCGCCGTGGCGGACGACCCTCAACGTTGCATCCCTGCCAACGAGGTTGCCGGTGTTCTGGACCGTCACGAAGAGGTCTCCCTCCTGCCCGCTGCATATCTCCCGCCCATCGACGCCTGAAACATTGAAGATCACCCTGGAAACGACTTTTATCTCCAGGGCAAGAGTGGCATTGACATCCTTGTAATGCAGGATCTGGGTGTCAGCCCCGACCTGCTCGGCAAACGAGAGGTACGTATACTGGATGGCGACAGGCAGGGTATACGTGCCACCCGGTGCACTATCGAGGATCTTGACCACGAACGGAACGCTCCTGCTCGATCCAAGGGGAATATCTCCGATCATCTGGGGATCGGTCTTGATAAGGACCGGGGCGTCTCCAGGCAGGAGCTCGAGCAGTGTCAGCTTCGCAGTGGTGGGGCGGTCCGCCCACTGGCCGGGATCTGCCGAGACGATCCTTTCCACTGGGGTGGCCCTGTTTTCGGCAAGGACGACGATCGTCACCTCTTTTCCCGGGGAATACTCGTTCGTGCCCTTGATGGAGACCGCAAGGTCCGGGCTCTCTCCCAGGTATTTCTCTGCTGCGTAGACAGGAACAAAGATCAGCCCCACAGCGAGGATGAGGCAGAATAAAGGAAGCGGCGTCCTGTTTATTGTTGTCATTTTAATAACAACAATATGGGATTTGCCGTATTTATACCTGTTGAGGTCCGGGAAATGCACGGGAGAGACAGGCCCCTTCCCGGAGGCCGGGACCGGGACATCCCCTGTCCCGCGCGATGGGGGCGGTCGAAGGCCGGCTGCGGGCTGTCAGGCGTACCCCGTGATATCGTAGCTTATGGCTGTCGATTTCGCCACGCAATCCTTCCCGTTCTGGAGGCCGTCTTCCACCATCCGCTTCAACAGGGCAGGGTACACAGCACCCACGAGTTCCAGGACCGGCCTGCCGCTGCAGAAGAACTTGAAGGTAGGAGTGCTCATGACACCGTACCGCTCGGCCGTCCACTGCCCGGCAACGATGTCCAGCCGGGCAAAGAGGACACGCCCTGCAAAGATCTCTGCATATTCCCTGACGTGGGGCTCCATCGTCCTGCAGTGGGGGCATGCCGGGCTGTAAAACATGACTAGGACGGGGATGCCGCTCTTCTCGACTGTCTTCTCGAAGGTACTGTCTGTCACCTCGACCAGGTTCTCTCCCCCCATGGCTCCCTCCCCTGCGTCTGTATACCCTGCCCCGTTCATATAGTTTTGGCAGGGGCAGGGTCCCGTCAGCCGGCCTCCTCCACGAGGAGGTTGATCACGTTCTCCGAGATGTCCCCCGAGTACTCCCCTGACCGCCGGATGCTCTCCGCGATATCACTGAGGGCAACGGCAATGTCCTGCGGGAGGGAGATGAGACGGTCTTCGATCTCCCTGCAGGCAGCCACGAGCTCCCTCGTCTTCTCGATGTTCTCGTGCGAACCCCGGATATCGGCAGTGAAGAAGGAGTGTATGCTCCGGTCGAAGAGAGAGAGGGCAAGGTTATCTGCCTTTCTGAACGCTCCGAGCAGTTCATCGGAGACGGCCCCGGCAGGGACTTTCTGCGCATTTTCAGCGAGACGGACGGCATGGTCCCCTATCCTCTCGATGATGCGGCTCATGACATAGATCTTGACCACGCGGGAAGGGTCTCCCTCCATCCTGCGCGCGATCCCCGGATCCCGGAGGCTCATGTACGTCTGCCGGGCGACGAGCCAGTGGAGGCGGTCGACGTCGTTGTCCCTGGCGACCACGTCCGCAGAAAGACCCCCGTTGCCGCTCCCGAGCACGTTCATCGCGTCCGCGTGCATGTTCCTGACCACCACGTACATCCTCCTGAGGGTATTCTCGAGCGGCATTTCAGCGGGATTGAGAAGGTCTTTCAAGACAATGGACGTCTCTGTCTCCTCGACGACCTCGGGGCCTATGGTCATCTGGGAGAAGTCCCTGACCGCCACCCTCGCAGGGGGGGAGAGCCGGTTCTTCGCGGAGACCACGATCGACGTATATCCTGTAATGTATGCTGCAATCAGGAGGCGGAACAGGAAGCGCTGGTCGTCCAGGTTGGTCGCATCGAACCTCTTCTCCCGCTGGAGGGGCCTTTCTGCGATCTCCTTCGTGACGAGGAGCGTCCCGTCCGGCTGGATGACGAGCCCGAGGGGGTCGTTCTTCTTCACCTTCTGCTTCTCGGCCCACTCCTTCGGGAGCGTGATGACAAACGACGAGCCCCCCGTGACCTGGACCTTGCGTATCTCCACTGCGGCCGCACCTCGCGTTTTTCTATATTACTCTATCTTGTAATATAGTGTATATATATCGATAGAGTCTCTTTCGGGAAGAGGCATACCAGATCGTGTCCATGGTTTTTACGGGAAAACATGAACAGGATCCCAACCAAGGCACTCGCTGCCACGAGTTTTGCGCTCATCCTCGCGATTGCGCTCCTTGCCTGCGGTTGCACGCAGCAAGCAGGGGAATAGCCATCGATCGCACCTCCAGGGGGACAGGCGCGGGAGGCCATAACGCTCTCGGGGTCGACGACAGTCCTCCCCATCGCCCAGGCCGCCGCAGACGTCTACATGGACACCCACAGTGACACCGAGATCCAGGTGACCGGCGGGGGCTCGAGTATCGGCGTCCAGGCAGCCGGCGAGGGTACGGCCGATATCGGGATGTCTTCGCGGGACCTCAAGGGCGAGGAGAAGGCCCGCTACCCTTACCTCGTCAGCACGGTGATCGGAAACGACGGCATCGTGGTCATCGTGCACCCGGCAAACACCATCGGGCCTCTCGCCCTGGAAGAGATCAAGGGGATCTACCGGGGGAGATACACGAACTGGAAGGAGCTCGGCGGGCCCGACCTGGCCATCGTCGTGGTGGGGAAGGACAGCGCGTCCGGCACCCGCGAGTTCTTCCACGAGAAGGTGATGGTCAAGGAAGACTTCGTGGCTGGCCAGCTCGAAAAGAACTCGAACGACGCCGTGAAGCAGACGATTGCCCAGACTCCGGGCGCCATCGGCTACGTGGGGCTTGGGTACCTCGACGGGACTGTCAGGGCGGTCCCGGTACGCGTGGACAGAGCACCGGTCGAACCATCGGTCCAAAACGTGCCCGACCAGAAGTACCCTGCCTCGCGCCAGCTTCTGCTCGTCACGAAGGGTGAGCCTGCCGGCCTTGCACGGGACTTCATCCAGTTCCTGCTCAGCCCGGACGGACAGAAGATAGTGGAGAAGGAAGGCTTCGTCCCGCTGGGACAGGCCTGATCCCGGGCAAAAGACCCCATTTTTCCTGGGATCAGGACACGTATGGTCTCCGCAGGATCCCTGCCCGTGCGGGCGGGAGGAAAAACACCGGTACGGAGCGGCGAACTCGTCATCACGGGCCTCCTCCTCTCCTGCGCCATCGTTGCAGTTGCAGCGATATTCTTCATCCTGGCGTTTCTCCTCCGCGATGCATCCCCCGTCTTCCTCGGGAGTCGGGTAAAAGACTTCTTCTTTTCTGCCACCTGGGACCCGGCGAGTTATCCGGTTGGAAAGTACGGCATACTCCCGCTCGTGGCAGGCACGCTCTCCGTGACGATAGGTGCAATGGCACTCGCAGTGCCCCTCGGCATCGCGTCCGCCATCTGCATCGCGCGGCTCCTGCCCCCTGCAGCGAGAGCCGTTGTGAAACCGGCCGTCGAACTGCTCGCGGGCATCCCCTCCGTCGTCTACAGGTTCTTCGGCCTCATCGGCTTCTCGTTCCTCGTCCTCTTCCTGAAATTCGGGGTCTCCCTCCTCGCGGGGCAGGTCACCCTCGGCCTGATGGTTCTCCCCACGATCATCAGGACGACAGAGGAGGCCCTGAAAAGCGTCCCTGCATCGCTTCGCGAGGGGAGCCTCGCCCTCGGGGCGACGCAGTGGCAGACCGTCTCGCGCGTCGTCGTCCCGCCGGCCGTCCCGGTGATCGTCACGGGCGCCATTCTCTCCATCGGGCGCGCTGCAGGGGAAACGGCCCCGATCCTCTTCACCGCGGTCGTCTTCTCCCAACGTTTCCTCCCCGACTCCATCTTCTCTCCGGTCATGGCCCTCCCGTACCACCTCTACATCCTGGCAACGAGCGTCCCGGGCGCCGAGGCGAACGAGTACGGAACCGCCGTCGTGCTCCTGCACCTCGTGGTCCTCTTCTATGCACTCGCGATAGGGGTCCGGACGCACTACCAGAAAAACACGTACGGGTGATCCCATGGACAGCAGCACCATCATCGCAACTGACAGGCTGAGCCTGTGGTACGGAGAGACAAGGGCCCTCGAGGACGTATCGGTGGAGGTCCCGGACCGGAAGGTCACGGCTCTCATCGGGCCGTCCGGCTGCGGGAAGTCGACCCTCCTCCGCTGTTTCAACCGCATGAACGACCTCCTGCCCGGGTGCAGGATCGGGGGAAGAGTCGTCTTCCACGGCAGGAACATCTACGAGAACGTGGCCTACGGGCCGCGCGTTCATGGCATCCGCGACCGCAGAGAACTGGATCGGATCGTGGAATGGAGCCTGCGGCGTGCAGCGCTCTGGGACGAGGTGCGGGACCGGCTCTCCCGGCCGGCAGTGAGCCTCTCGGGGGGGCAGCAGCAGAGGCTCTGCATCGCCCGGACCCTCGCAGTCGAGCCCGAGGTCATCCTGATGGACGAGCCGTGTTCGGCTCTCGACCCGATCGCCACGGCGAAGGTGGTGGGGCTCATCGATGAGTTGAAGAAGCAGTACTGCGTGATCATCGTGACGCACAACATGCAGCAGGCAGCCCGCGTGAGCGATTGCACCGGGTTCATGTACCTCGGGCGACTGGTCGAGTTCGGAGAGACGGCGCAGGTATTCGAGAGCCCAAGGAACGAGCTGACGGAGAACTACATCACGGGAAGGTTCGGCTAGGGAGGATGATGGATCGATGATGGACAAGTTCCACGGAGACCTGGCGAAACTAAAATCGGGAGTCCTCGGGATGGGACTCTTTGCAGAGCAGATGCTGTCCGATGCGATGCTGGCGCTCGGAGGAAGCGACCTGGACCTCGCCAGGGATGTGAAGGAGAGAAAGACGAGGCTCTCCGAGGAGAACGATGCACTGGAGGAGGAGGCGTACCAGACGATCGCCCTCTACCAGCCGGTCGCATGCGACATGCGCGAGGTCGCCTGCGCCCTCAAGGTCATCACCTCGGCCGAGCGGATCGGGCGGTACGGCAAGGACATCGCGGGTGTCGTCCTGTCCCTCGGCGACGCCCAGACGTTCGACCTCGTCACGGCCCTCTCCCTGCCCCACATGGGAGACCTCGTCCTTTCGATGATCGACGATTCTCTCCGCGCATACGAGACATGCGACCTCGACAGGATCGCACACCACTCCGAGAGGGACGACGTGGTGGATTCTCTCCGCCAGACCATCTTCCGCGAGGGGATCACGTACATGATGGAGGACCCCCGCACGATCACGCCGTGCATGAACTATCTCATGATCGCCCGGTACCTGGAGCGGTGTGCTGATCACTCCTGCAAGATAGCAGAAAAAGTCCACTACATGGTGACCGGGGAGCGGGTCGAGGTCAGGTAAAAGTGAACTGCCCCGGATCGCCATGCGGGCGATGGAACGACATGCACCCGCGGGGGTCTTCCCCGATCGCTCTCCCGGGGGATGGGCGCGCTGCCCGCACGGGAGGCAAAAACTTTCCCTGCGGGTTCGGTTTCTCGATTTTGTGCCCTTCCGACCACAAAACTTTAAACGATCCCCATGCAACCACTCAGTCATACCAGACGGAGGCCGTCCCGATGGCACGGCCCGTGGTCTCATGTCAGAACCGGAAACCGAAAACGATGATGACCCCCATAATAGGGTGAGTCCAGGCTGTTTTCCATTGCAGTCCCCGGGGGAGAGATCCTTTTCTGCTGCCTGGCTGCAGGGGCTGGGGGGAGTCGTTGCATGAACGAAGTGCCTCTCGGCGCCGCGACCGCTCTTGCACCGGCCGGTTCGGCCCCTGGAACCGGAGGGAGGAGACGGGGGTTCTCCCTCGCCCGCGACCATGTCTATCCCGTGCAGCACGGCGGGTGCACTTCCCTCGTCTCCGAGAACTACTCGTACAAGAGCGAGACGTACTACGCGATCCTCGCCCGCGAGCTCGCCGGGAAAGCCGTTGCGCCCGACACCCAGTCCGTGCTCGATGCGTTCGTCGTCCCGGTCTGCCTCGAGCGGGCCAGGCACTGCGGGATCCCTGTCGCGGAGTACACCATCACGCACTCGTGCGCACCCGCGCCGGCCATCGTCTACGGGCTGAACTACTTCGCCTGCACCTCGCACTTCGAAGTGCTCACCGGTGACGGGCGGGACCGCGAAAAGGTGAAGCACGTGTCGAGCGGAGGGAAGTACCCCTGCTGTTTCCAGCAGGTCCCGCCTGGAATGGCTGTTGCCAGGGCAGTCTCCATCTTCGGGAGGGTGCTCTCTCCCGTTCCCGGCTTGCAGGAGATGGCGGAACGCGTGTACGCGTGCTTCCGGGTCCCTCTCGTCGAGCTGGTCTGCCTTTCCGGCCCGGGCGGTTCGCTGCTCTCCTCCCTCTGCCCGGTGCGGTACTCCCGCCTCCAGCCAGGCGAGCGCCGGCTGCTCAAGGCATGCATCCTCGGGCAGGTCTTCCTGTGAGCCGCCTCGGGATATTCGTCGACCGGAAGACGCTCTCCTCTTCGGACCAGCTGACAGCCCTGATCCGGTGCCGTGACGCCGCCGAGGAGACGGGGCACTCCGTGGATTTCATCTTCCCTGTCGACATCCGGAAGATCCCGCAGATGGACGCCCTCTTCATCCGGGCCCGCACCGACCCGATGAACGTCACGTATGTCGCCTCGCGGATGGCCTCGTTCGCAGGGATCCCGGTCATCGACGACCCTGCATCCATCCAGGTCTGCTCGGACAAGGTGAACATGTACATGCACCTCGCGAAGGCAGGCGTCGCGATCCCGCGGACGCTTTTCCTCTCGAGGAAAGACATCCACCCCACCCGCGCCCGGGACATCCTGGACGACCTCGGGACCCCCCTCGTCCTGAAGGAGCCCTCGACATCCTTCTCGCTCCGCGTCGAGCGTGTGGAAGACCCCGTCTCATTCATCAGGGTCGCACGCCGCTACCTCAAGATGTCGGACTGGATCGTCGCCCAGGAGTACGTGGAGAGCACGTACGACTGGAGGATCGGTGTCCTCCGCGGCAAATTCCTCTATGCATGCAAGTACATCATCCCGTCCCAGACGTTCAAGATCCAGGACTCTGTCAACGGGCACGTCGTGTACTGCGCAGTGGAGAGCGTCCCGCCCGGCGCCGTCCCGGCCGATATCCGGGACCTGGGCGTTGCAGCCGGGAGGGCCATCGGGGACGGGCTCTACGGCGTCGACATCAAGGACGGAAAAGAGCCGCGGGTGATCGAGGTCAACGACAACCCGTCGCTCGAGGGCGGGGAGGACGGTTCCTACCCGCACGTATACAGCGAGATCGTCCACGCGCTGCTGGAGACGTGAGGGGAGGACACGACATGACCCGGGAGTTCGAGGATGCAGCCAGCGCCATCTGTGCATGCTGCGGCGCCAGGTGCTGCCGCGAGGCGCGGCCACCGCTCTCTCCCCGGAGAATTGCACTCCTCCTCGAAAAGGGAGTGTCTCCCGGTGATATCGAGTACGCTGGCTACTACCGGATACGGGCGCGGGAAGACGGGCTGTGCGCGATGTGCTCTGGGGGGAGGTGCCGGATCCACGGGTACAAGCCGGAGACGTGCCGGGCGGGGCCGTTTACCTTCGACGTGGAGGGGGGGACCGTCCGGGTATATCTCAAGCACGATTCCCTCTGCTCGCTCGTTCCTGCCCTGAAGGCTGACCCGGAGAGGTACGGGGAACAGTTCCGGGCGGCAGTCGGGAACATCCTCGCCCTCGCCCGGTCGCTTCCACCTGATGAGCTCGCCGTCATCAGCGCGATACCAGAGCCCGATTGCGACCTCGTCGCCGAGATCCCCCTCGACCCAGGCCGACACGGTGGACCATGAGGACCGGGACAGAGCACGAGTACTCGATCAACAGCCGGGACCTCGCCCCCCTGGCCTGCTCCGACCGTATCCTCGCCGAGGCCGGCGGGAGCCCCGATCGCGAAGTGCTGGTCGCCGGTGCGACGATAGGAAAGGAACTCCAGAAGAGCGTTCTCGAATTCGTTCCCCTGCACCCGTCGCACAGGGTCTCCGTCCTCGAGTCGCAGGTGTTCTCTGGTATCACGGAATTCTACCGCCGTTTTTCCGACAGGTACACCCTCCTTGGCCTCGGGATGCACCCGACGCTCTCGCCCGACCCGGGCCTCGCCTGGGATCACGGCGAGAGAGAGATCTACCAGGAATACGACCGGCTCTTCTCCCTCCGCCAGCACGGCTGGCTGAACGTCCAGGCGTTCCAGGTCAACCTCGAATACGCGAACGAGAATCACCTGGTCCGGATGTTCAACCGGGCACGGTCGCTCGTCCCGTACCTGGTCGCCGTCTCTGCCGCGTCTCCCTTCGTCGAAGGCCGCGTCGACGGTGCGCTTGACTCCCGGCTCATCTACTACCGTGAAAACCAGGCCAGGATACCGGAGATCTGCGACGGCATCGTCCCCCGTCCCATTGCATCCGTCGCTGACTACGAGGAGAGGCTCTCCGGCATCTACAGCCTCCTCCGGCAGGAAGGCGCCGACATCCTCTGCGAGGAGTGGGTTGCCTCGTTCGGAGTCATCGTCCGGTTCAGCCGGCCCTGCATAGAGTTCAAGGTCATCGACGAGCAGGAATGCGTCTTCTCCGACATGGCGCTCTGCGCCTTCATCAGGGCTCTCATGCGGGCCGGGGATGCACCACTCGAGGAAGACCAGAGGTCGCTCCTCGCGATGACCGAGGACGCCATCCACCGCGGGACCGCCGGGCTCGAGGATGAACTTTCACGCCTGTTCCGCCATGCGACCGATGCAGCGACCCCCGAAGAGAGGCACTACCTTCCCCTCGTCGGGAGCAGGATCGAAGAGGGGTGCCTTGCCTCGGTACTCGTGGAGAGATACCGGGAGACGGGAGACCTCAAAGGCATCATGGGGGAGCTCGCCGGGTGCCTGAAGGAGAACCAGCCGTACCTTGCAGGCAACGGGAAATCGGGGAAATGACATATACGGGGGGAGGTCCAGTGCTTTCATCCAGGACATGACGGAGAGCACCCCGGCAAACCCTGCCCGCACCCCATCCCCACATGGGGGTGGTCCGGAGGGGGTTCCCCCTCCGGCCTCCCGAGCAGACCGCACTCATCCCTCCCGATGCTCCCGGGGCTGACGCCCCGCCGCTGTGGCACCCCATGCAGCGATAAGGCCTGTGCTCCCATCCAGGACATGACGGGGAGCACCCCGGCAAACTCTGCCCGCACCCTATCTTCACACGGGGGTGGTCCCGAGGGGGTTCCCCCTCCGGCCTCCCGAACAGACCGCACTCATTCACTCCCGACGCTCTCGGGGCTGATGCCCCGCCGCTGTGGCACCCCATGCAGCGATAAGGCCTGTGCTCCCATCCAGGACATGACGAAGAGCCCCCAAGTCAACCCCGCCCACACCCCATCCCCACTTGGGGGTGGTCCGGAGGGGGTTTTCCCATCCGGCCTCCCGAGCAGACCGCACTCATCCCTCCCAACGCTCTCGGGGCTGACGCCCCGCCGCTGTGGCACCCCATGTGACGATAGGGCCAGTGCTTTCATCCAGAACATGACGGGGAGCACCCAGGTAAACCCTGCCCTCACCCTATCTTCACACGGGGGTGGTCCGGATGGGGTTTCCCCCTCCGACCTCCCGAGCAGACCGCACTCATCCTTCCAGACGCTCTCGGGGCTGACGCCCGGATGCTGCGGCACCCCATGTGACGATAGGTCCTGTGCTCCCATCCAGAACATGACGGGGAGCACCCCGGCAAACTCTGCCCGCACCCCATCCTCACATGGGGGAGGTCCGGAGGGGGTTCCCCCATCCGGCCTCCCGAGCAGACCGCACTCATCCCTCCCAACGCTCTCGGGGCTGACGCCCCGCCGCTGCGGCACCCCCCTGTGGCGATAGGGCCAGTGCTCCCCCATCCACGACATGACGGGGAGCACCCCTATCAACCCTGCCCACACCCTATCTTCACACGGGGGTGGTCCCGAGGGGGTTCCCCCTCCGGTCACCTATAACGTAAAAATCTCCGGCCTCCCGAACAGACCGCACTCATTCACTCCCGACGCTCTCGGGGCTGATGCCCCGCCGCTGTGGCACCCCCATGTGACGAGAAGCCCAGTGCTCCCATCCAGCACATGACGGAGAGCACCCCGATCAACCCTGCCCACACCCCATCCACCTGGAAGCGAGGATTTCCCCTCCGGGTGGTTTACAGACCAACCCGCCTCGCTCTTTCACCGCCTCCTCTTCCTCCCATACACGAGAGCCATGACAATCCCTACCCCTGTCAGGAGAACACCGATGCCGAGGACTGCAGGCTCGAGCTGGAACAGGAGGAGTATGCACGAGGCCATCCCGAGCACCGGGATGACAGGCAACCGGCCCACCCTCCCCGGGATGGTGAACGGCCGCTTGGTGCGCGGTTCGCGGTAGCGGAGGACGATGACAGAGAGGTTCACCACGACGAAGGTGACGAAGAGGGTGAAGTTCGAGACGTTTGCAACGAACGCGATGTCGCCGATCAACGTGAAGAGCAGCGCACCTCCTCCGACGAGGACGCTCGTCGCCCATGGGGTCTTCCGGGTGTGGTGCACGAAAGCGAGGAACGACGGGAGAGATCCCGCCCGGGCCATCCCGAAGGAGATCCGCGATGCAGCGAACATCATCATCAGGACGGTGTTTGCCGTCGCAAAGAGTGCGATCACAGAGAGGAGGAGCGATGCGTCTGCTCCCCAGGCAGCGGAGGCGACGGTCGCAAACGGTGCAGGGGACGCGGCAAGGGCTTCCCAGCCGGTGACGCTCACGGCAGAGAGGCAGACCAGCATATAGAGGACCGTCGAGACGCCGAGGGCAACGATGAGGGCAAGCGGGATCGTCCGTTCCGGCCGCCTGGTCTCCTCGGAGAACTTGACCATCTCCTCGAACCCCTGGTACGCGAAAAAGACCAGGGCTGCAGCCGAGATCACACCGCTCATCCCGAATGGCATCTCGAGGTAGTCAACACTCCCGAGGTAGGGGAGCCCTGCGGCGATGACCAGCAGGAGTCCTCCTACCTCGATGAAAGTGAATACAACGGCGACGAGGGCGCTCTCCCTCACGCCGACCAGAAGGACCCCCGTGAGGGCCACGATGAGGATGAATGCAGCGAGCAGGTCGGGAACCGGGAGGATGCTCCCCAGGTACCCGGCAAACCCGAGTGATACGGTCGCTGACCCGATAATGCCGGAGAAGATGATCAGCCACCCGATGACCATCGCAACGCGCTTCCCGACCGCCCGGGCACAGTACTCGTATTCCGCCCCGACTGCAGGCATCATGGATGAAAGTTCCATGTAGGAGAGAGCCGTGAAGAACGCGACAATGGCTGCAATTCCAAACGAGAGCCAGACAGCATTCCCTGCAGTGCCGGCAGCAGCCCCGATCAGGGCATAGATCCCGGCACCGAGGATGATTCCGACCCCCGAGAGGGTGACCTCCCAGAAGCCCAGCTTTCGGGCAAGACCGGTCGGCTGCAAGGGGGCCATTTTTGCGATGGCGATCACCGCTTTCGGTTATGATCGGATTATGAGAGGTGGTGAAAGAGAATGGGTAACCTGGAAGTTTTCCAGGAAGATACCTGGTCATGCGATTGGAAATACATTGCCATGGAAATGCCAGTCATGCAAAGAGGAGGCGCTTTTTTCCCCGATGTCGACCCTGTCCACTCTCCCTTCCGGTTCTATCGAACAGGCCGTACTCATCCTTAGACGCTCTCGGGGCTGACGCCCCGCCGCTGTGGCACCCTATCTGTGGCACCCCATGTGGCGATAGGGCCTGTGCTCTCATCCACGACATGATGGGGAGAACACGGGTCATCCCTGCCCTCACCCCATCTTCACGAGGGGGAGGTCCGGAGGGGGAGAATCCCCCTCCGGTCATCTATAACGTAAAAATCTCCTGGTAAATCGATCAAACCGCACTCATCATTAGACGCTCTCGGGGCTGACGCCCCGCCGCGGCGGCACCCTATCTGTGGCACCCCATGTGGCGATAGGGTCTGTGCTCTCATCCAGGACATGATGGGGAGAACACGGGTCATCCCTGCCCTCACCCCATCCCCACACAGAGGTGGTCCAGAGGGGGTTTCCCCCTCCGGTCATCTATTACGTAAGTATCTCCGGTCTATCGAACAGACCGCACTCATCACCTCAGACGCTCTTGGGCCTGACGCCCCGCTTATAGCAATGAACACCAGTGCTCCTATCCAGATCACAACAGGGAGCACCCCGGTCAACCCTGCCCACACCCCATCTTCACTCAGGGGGTGGTCCGGAGGGGGTTCCCCCTCCGGTCACCTATAACGTAAATCACCGGATTACAGAATAACAACAGTATCCCATCCAGGACATGACGAAGAGCCCTCTGCTCACCCCCGCCCCCCCTCACACTCAATCAGAGACATGCTTGAAGGGCGACTCATTCCTCGGACGAAGACTTTCCGGGTAGTCACCCGGCGAGACTTCTCAGAGAGAGAAAACGATGGCACATGTCGTGCCGGTCGAAGAATCGATACGACGAAAAAATGAGAGTTCTAGTACCGGGGTTTCCTGTGCTTAGGCAGGCACTCCCGGCAATATACCGGCCTTCCTTCGGTGGGGACGAACGGTACTTCGCATTCCTTTCCACAGTCCGCACAAACGGTCTTTGTCATTGTCCGGGGCCGGTTGAACCCTCCCCTAAA
>JAKPSJ010000077.1 GCA_029555345.1 Methanobacteriota archaeon
CAGCGCCAGAAAAAGTTCTACCGCCAGCCTGCACTCGATGCGCGCCTCATCGCGGAGCGGACGAGGGCGGAGGCCCGCTTGATATCCATGGCCAGAAGGCATGGTGTCCCCACGCCTGTGATTCGTGACATCACGGCTGACACGATCGTGATGGAGAGGGTTCCAGGGCTCCTCGTAAAGGAGGATCTCTCCGTAGAAAACCTGTTCCTGGCAGGGAAAACAGTGGGGAGACTCCACTCCGCGGGGATCGTCCACGGCGACCTGACGACGAGCAACATGATCTGCCGGGACGGCCAGTGTTTCCTCATCGACTTTGGGCTTGCCCAGGTCTCGAGTGAGATCGAATCTCGCGGCGTTGACCTCCACGTCCTCTTCCAGACCCTCGAGAGCACGACGGACGACTATCCCGCCCTGAAGGAGGCGTTCCTGCGGGGCTACAGGGATGAATCGGCATGCGCTGACGAGGTCATCGTGCGGGAACAGGAGATCGAGCGGCGGGGACGGTACCTGTGAAGATCACGGTCGTCACGAACAACCCCCACAAGGCACGGGAGATCAGCCTCTTCTTCGAGGGCGTCGCAGAGGTGACGCACGTCGCACTCGAATGCCCGGAGATACGGCATGACAGTGTCAGGAAGATCGCAATGAAAAAAGCAGAGTTCGCGTACGAGGAGATCCATACCCCCCTGATCTGCGACGATACAGGGTTTTACATCCACGCTCTCCGTGGATTTCCCGGACCGTACGCGGCGTTCGTGCAGGAAACGATCGGCAACGAGGGTATATTGCGCCTGATGGAGGGGATCTCCGACCGCAAGGCGCATTTCGAGACAGCCGTCGCCTATGCTGACGGGAGAGATATCCGGGTCTTTTCCGGTAAGATCCAGGGCAGGGTTGTCAGGCCCCGGGGGGAGGGTGGGTTTGGATACGACCCTATCTTCGAGTGGCGTGGGCGGACCCTTGCCGAGATGTCACCTGAGGAGAAGAACAGGATCTCGCACCGGGCACGCGCCCTCGAACGGCTCCGGGATTTCCTTGCCCCCGGGAGATAGGGAGGTGGATGGGTCTTCCCTCTTGTGTACACAAATCCTTATGTGTTCGAAGGTCTTTTATTAGGAGATAGAATCCCGGGTGTTTTACCATGGCACGGTTCCCAGAAGCTGAAGCACGGTTGCTCAACGTGAAGATCTGCATGAAATGCAACGCAAGAAACGCCAGCCGCGCGACGAGGTGCCGCAAGTGCGGGTACCAGCACCTCCGGCCGAAGAACAAGGAGCGCAAGGCCTGACCGTTCAGGCCGAATAATAGGTCACCTTTTTTCCAGGCTCGCTGTATTCACCGCGATATGTCTCGATGTTCCTCTTGTACCCGATTCTGTCCGTAAATCCCAGTTCCCGCAACTTCTCTCGGACCCGCATCACGTCGGCCTCGTCCCTCCAGTCCCGCGTGTAGACGTAGATGACCTTGCGCTCGTCCCGCGAGTCAGGGTCGGGCCGGGCAGTGCTCACCTTGGACGATATCCCCAGTTCTCCCAGGCAGGTCGCGTCCCGCACCTTGGCCCATGCGAAATCGACCTCGGAAGGCGGGACAAAGATGAGCCATTTCCCGGCAATCTCGTCCTCGATCGCGTCAGGGGGTACCCCTGGGGCGTCCTGGACGATCCAGTGCATGGTGGTCGTCTTTCCGGGGATCACTCCCTCTCCCCTGCATATGAGCTGGTAGACGCCCTCCGGTCCGCCGTACCTCCTCTCCATCGCCTCCCCAAGTACCGGGTAGTCCGTGCAGAATGAACGGAACACCCCGATAAAGGAGTCCCGGAAGTCGACCCGGTTCTCGACCAGTGTGAAGAGTGCGAGGCCCCGGTCATGGAGCTCCCTGTTCAGAAGGTGCAAGAAGAGCCCGCATGCGAGGTCGGAGAGCGAATCCGGATCGATCTCACTCATGCATTAGGGTTGCGGCGATCGATAAAAAAGGGTATTGTGAGACACTTCAGGTCCGTAGGAGCGAACTCGCGAGGGTTGCTGCACGTTCGCCGGAAAGGAGCATGCCGCCAAAGATCGGCCCCATCCGGTGCTCCCCGGCGACGGCGTTGGCGGCCATGCCGCAGGCTACGAGGCCCGGGAAGATCTCCCTCGTGTGGGCGAGGATCTCCTTCTCTGCACGGTGTGCCCACATGAACCCCTCCCCCCTCACCGCGACTTTCCCCCCCTTCTTCTCCACGAGGCGTGCGAGGACTGCGTCGTGGCCTGTCGCGTCCACAGCTACCCGGCAGCCCATCGTGAGGGGGTCGACATGGAGCCCGGCCATCTCCACGGGTGTCCAGTTCAGGACGAGGCCGGAGAGCCTGCCGTCGCCGTGGATCATCACGTCCTCGACCGAGAAGAGCGTGAAGAACTCGACACCCGCATCGCAGGCTGCTGCCGAAAGCTTCGATACGGTCTCGATAGAGGAAGAGACGTAATAGCCCTCCTCGTAAGGAGTGTACCTGATCGAGAACCTGTCGAGTATCCGCCGGGCTTCTTCCTGGACAACGATGCGGGGGAACATCATCCCCCCGCCCCACATTCCACCGCCGACAGAGAGCTTCTTCTCGATTAGGCCCACGCGGTGTCCTCGTTCCGCGAGGAGGGCCGCTGCAGTGAGTCCTGAAGGCCCGCCGCCGACAACGGCCACGTCCATCTCCATGAACTCGAGGAACTTCTCGAGCTGGGACGCCACGATGGCCCTGCTGATTGTTATCTCGTCAAGATCCATGGTGTATTTTCTCCTGAACCGTGTTGGCACTCCTCCGCCAAGGAAATATCGGATTTTCGGGTCAGAATGCCTTTGCAGGAATATTTATAGATTTTGTAATGCAAATAAGTAACTTATGAAAGTGTGGAAACGCGATCTCGGACTCACGCTGAGGATCTGGCTGACCATGTTCCTCCTGTTCCTGGTGTACCTGGTCTTCCTCGCAGTCCTTTCCATGCTGGGCGTGGGACTCCCCGTGCTGGTCGTGCTGGTATTCGGGATGGCGTTCATCCAGTATTTCTTCTCGGACAAGCTGGTCCTCTGGAGCACGAGGGCGAGGGTGGTCGAGAGGGACGAGTACCCCCAGCTCTACGCCATGGTCGAGAGGCTCGCAAGCGAGGCAGATTTGCCCATGCCCAGGGTCGCGATCATGCAGTCCCCGGTCCCGAACGCGTTCGCGACGGGGCGGAGCCCGCGCAAGGCAGTGGTCGCAGTGACTGACTCCATCATGAGACTCCTGACACCCCGTGAGCTGGAGGCGGTCATTGCGCACGAACTCTCCCACGTCAAGAACAGGGACGTCCTGACCATGACAATCGCGAGTTTCGTGGCGATGATCGCTGCCCTGATCATGAACAACTTCCTGTTCGCGAGCATAGTATCGCGCAGGGACGACAACCCCTGGATCATTATCGGTATCGTTGCCACCATTGTTTACTTCGTGTCACAGCTCCTGATCATGGCCCTCTCCCGGTACAGGGAGTTCTCGGCAGACCGGGGGAGCGCGTACATCACGGGGAGGCCGGGAGACCTCATCTCTGCACTCGAAAAGATCAGCGGCCGGATGGACTATATCCCCCCGGAGCAGAAGAGGGTGGTCGAGAGTGCCAACGCGTTCTTCATCATCCCGGCACTCTCGGGAGCGACACTGATGGAGCTCTTCTCCACTCATCCCCCCCTCGAGAAAAGGGTCGCAGCGCTCGAAAAGGTCGAACTCGAGATGCGGGGCTACTGAAGAGACCTGCCGTCTCCCATCTCTTTTTCCCATTCGCAAAACAGCCGGGGAGGCGGCGAAGACCCTCTGCCTGTTCCTCCATTCTCACGAACAGGGCCAATACCAAGGCGTTCCGGGCAAAGGAAACGCAGAGAACGCAAAGCATATTACGCATCATCTCCATAGTATGAAGCGCATTGCATCGATGGTCTAGTGGCATGACTTAGGCCTTCCAAGCCTATAGCCCGGGTTCAATTCCCGGTCGATGCACTCGGGCTCGTGGTCTAGCTGGCTATGACGTCGCCTTCACACGGCGGAGGTCAGGAGTTCGAATC
>JAKPSJ010000078.1 GCA_029555345.1 Methanobacteriota archaeon
TCCCCTGTGATGAGTGGTTTTCCCCCGGAAAGGACAATGAGGGGGCGGCGTGCACGTCCCCTGTCGGTATGGATCACGACATCGTTATTGAACTCCTTGTGGGAGACGTTCACCTCCGTCGAGATGCTACCCTGGCGTCTCATGGTCCGTATCTGGGAGACGAGGCTCCGTGGGTTCTCGACGAGCCCGATCAGTGCCCCGTCCACAAAGACCCTTGCTTTCTTCATACGGCATCTCCCTTGATATGCTCGACACCGAGAGTATACAGCATGCCTATCACTTCTTCTTCGTCGGGGACACCCCGGCTGATCTCGACCATCTGCGCAAAGTTCTTCACGAGGCCACAATTCGGACCTTCAGGAGTCTCACTCGGGCAGATCCTCCCCCATTGTGTGGGGTGAAGGTCACGTGCCTCGAAGTGGGGCTGGGACCGGGAGAGTGGGGAGATGACTCTGCGGAGATGGGACAGGACGCTCATGTGGTCGACTCTGTCGAGGAGCTGGGATACCCCCGTCCGCCCGCCGACCCAGTTACCCGTTGCCAGAGGGTGGAGGAGGCGTTCGGTCAGGACGTCCGCCCTCACCGCCGTGCCGATCGAGAGGTCACGATGGCGCATGCTGGCCCTCTCCAGCTGGTACTTGATGTCCCGCGTGAGCCTGTTGAGAGAGATGCGGAAGAGATCTTCCATCAGGTCACCGGCAAGTTTCAACCGCTTGTTGGAGTAGTGGTCCTTATCGTCGATCCGCCGCTTTGCGAGGACGAGGTCGAAGCAGGCCTCTGCCATGCGGCCGAGGAAATGGGCCTTTGCCAGACGGACCTCTGCAACAGCCTCTTTATACCCCTCCTCCCCGTCCTTGAGGTTGGTCGGCATGAGGTAGTTGAGGTGCGGAAGGAGGTAGTTGTCGAGAACGAACTCTGCCCTTTTACGCTGATAGTCCCGTGTCTGGTTAGGGGCTAGTTTCTTCCCGACGTACATGATCCCGGCATCGACGCTGTCACACTCGCTCTCCTCGAGGTTCTGCATCATGAACGTGAGAATGTCATCGTCTGTCGATACGGCGCTGACAATATCATGGTCACTGACCATGCCGAGCGCCCGCATCAGGTCCACGAACCGGAGATGACCAGCAACCGAGGGGAACGAAACCTCCAGAAGGTTCTTCCTGTTCCTCTCCACAACGACGAGTGCACGATATCCCCTGTACTGGGAGAAGACCTTGGCCACATAGATGCGCTCATTGTACCGCTCGGTATACTCTGTCATGATCTTGTTCGAGGCCAGGTCTTCCAGTGTCATGAGTACCCGCTCGGTTCCGTTCACGATGAAATAGCCGCCCGGATCGAGGGGGTCCTCTCCACGCGCCACCCTTTCTGCAGGGGACATGGCGTTGAGGTTGCATGCCACGGAACCCACCATGATCGGGAGCTGCCCAATCGTGGTGATGACCGGTTCTTGGCGATCCTCCCCCTGGACCAGGGTCAGCTCCAACTGGATAGGTGCAGCATAAGTGAGATTCCGCAAGCGTGCCTCGCTGGGAAAGAGATCTCCCTGCGAACCGTCCGCTTCACGGACGAGTGGCTTTTTCACTTCGACCCGGCCAAGTTCCACCCACACTGGATCGTTGCTCCTCCCCCTTCCCTCGATGTCGGTCTCGATGACACGCTGCTCGTTGACAACTTTCTGCAGGTTTTGCGTGAGAAAATTGTTAAAAGAGTCTATTTGGTGGCGTGCCACGTGCTCCTGAGAAAAATATGCCCTTGATAGTACACTCCTGTCAATCAGAACAATCAGCCCCGCCTGAATGTAATTTTACTTCTTCGGCCTCTTCACGACCAGTCGAAACGATTCGGCCCTTCCAGCTGTATGGGATGTACGGATGATGCGGATAACATCCCCTACCTTGGCCCCAATTGTCTTCACTGCAGGATCATCATGGTAAATCTTTGGTAACTGCTCACTCGAAATGTGGTAGAGAGAATAGAGATGCTGGA
>JAKPSJ010000079.1 GCA_029555345.1 Methanobacteriota archaeon
CGAAAAGACCAACCAGTACGAGTACCTCCTCTTCGAACCGAAACTTTCGGAGTTCGAATACGAACTGCTCGAGAGGCTCCATGAAGACATGCGATCGGCCCTCATCCTCACCGAGGAGAGCCTCGGGATGGACAAGAGGACGCTTCTCCTCGAAAAGATGCAGGAACTCCTGCACGAGTACGGGATAACCCTCGAGGAGCACAGCCTCTTCCGCATCCAGTACTACCTTACCCGTAATTTCATAGGGTGGGGCCGTATCGATGCGCTCATGAAAGACCGCAACCTCGAGGACATCTCGTGCGATGGTCACAGGATACCCCTTTTCCTCTACCACCGGAGGTTCCGCAACGTCAAGACGAACATCATGTTCGAGCCTGAAGTCCTGAACTCTCTTGCCATAACCCTCGCCCAGCGGTCGGGGAAGCACATATCCACCGGGACACCGATGCTCGATGCCACGCTCCCGGACGGCTCGAGGCTCCAGCTCACCCTCGGGACCGAGGTCACGACCCGCGGCACCTCTTTCACGATCAGGAAATTCAGGGAGGAGCCGTTCTCGCCAATCGAGCTGCTGCAGTACCGGACCTTCAGCGTGGACGAGCTCGTCTATTTCTGGCTCGCCATCGAGAGCCAGAAGAGCCTCCTCTTCATAGGGGGGACGGCATCGGGCAAGACAACTTCCCTCAACGCAGTCTCTTTCTTCATCCCCCCGATGGCCAAGGTCGTGAGCATCGAAGACACGCGCGAGATCACCCTCTTCCACGAGAACTGGATCGCGAGCGTGACACGCGAGATGATCTCGGAGGGTGCAAATATCATCACCATGTTCGACCTGCTGCGGGCTGCGATGCGCCAGCGCCCGGAGTACATCCTGGTCGGAGAGGTGAGGGGCGTCGAGGCCCAGACGCTCTTCCAGGCAATGAACACAGGGCACACGACGTTTTCCACCATGCATGCCGGAAGCGTGGACTCTGCCATCCACCGCCTGGAAAACGAACCGCTCAACGTCCCCCGGAACATGATCACGGCCCTCGACATCGTCAGCGTCCAGGCCCTGGTCTACCGGGGGACCGAGCGGGTGAGGCGGGCCCTCGAGATCGTCGAGATCGTCGGCATCGACCCCTCGACAGGGAACCTCCGAGTCAACACCGTCTTTGTCTACGACCCGGTGCATGATACCTTCACGTACAAGGGAAGGTCCCAGGTCTATGCGGATATTGCCGAGCAGAGGGGATGGAGCCGGGAGAGACTCGAGGCCGAGATCGCGACGAGAAGGAGTATCCTCCTGGCCATGGAGAGCCAGGGGATCATCGATTACGTGAGGGCGTCCCGCGTGTTCCAGGCATACAGCATCAACCCTGACGTCGTGACCGGGAATCTCGACGACCTCTCCAGAGTGCTGGAATGAGCCTCAACTCCTTTTTGAGAGGAAGGATAAAGCGGAACCCCCTGAAGTACCAGGAACTGAAGGAAGACCTCGAATCGGCCCGCATGGGAGTCACCGTGGAGCATTACCTCTCGCGGGCGATACAGGCCGGGGTGATCGCGGGCATCGCATTTGCACTGCTCGGGTTCTGGCTGACTGCGATCGTTGTCTACACGGTGGAGGGCGGGAGTTACACAGGTGTCTACAACGTATTTTCCATCCCATTCCCCGAGAGGATAGGACCGCAATCCCCCTACACCCTTCCCCTGCAGGTTGCAGGCGCCGCTGTCGCCTTTTTCGTGGGGTTCGTCCTCGTCTACCTTGTCGCGCTGCGTTACCCCTCGATGCAGAAGAGGAACAGGGCCACGAAGATCAACCTGACCCTCCATAACGCCGTCGCATACATGTACGCGATGCGGAAGGGCGGGGCCGAGATGATGGCGATATTTCGTTCCCTCTCGGAAAATGCCTTGATATACGGGGAAGTGGCCCTCGAGTTCCGGCAAGTCGTCCGCGATGCGGACTTCTTCGGGTACGACGTGGTCACCGCCCTGCGGCACCTGATGGAGACCACCCCCTCGGAGAAGCTGAAGCAGTTCCTGGAGGACATGGTCTCCGTCATGGAGAGCGGTGGTGACCTCGTCGGCTTCTTCTCCGGCAGGGTCAGGCTCTACCAGGAAGAGGCACGCTTCGAACAGAGACAGTTCCTCCAGTTCCTCTCCCTCGTCGCAGAATCCTATGTCACCCTGTTCGTCGCCGGCCCCCTCTTCCTGATCATCATCATGGTCGTCATGGGGATGATGGGGGGCATGGCAATCCTCCAGCTGACGGCTGTCGTTTACCTGGTCTTCCCGATCGGTTCGGCAATCTTCATCCTCCTCATCGATATCATATCGATCAAAAGCGACATCGTCGAGCGGTTCGTGAGGGCGAAGCTGCTCCACGAGTACAGCGACGTCCCTGTGTACCACCGCGAAGGGGAGGAGCCTTTCTTTTCGCGCCTGGCCCACTACGACAGGGTGCGGAAGCTCCGGGAGTTCTTCCGGCACCCGTTCGAGTTCTTCATCAAGAACTACAATTACACCCTCCTTGTTACTGTTCCCATCGCCGTTCTCTACCTGGCTGCCCTGTTCCTCGCGGTCCCCCACTACCAGGACATCGAGCTCTACATCGATGTCATCGACGACCATGTCATCATCGCGTTCCTCATCGTGTTCGTACCATACTCGTTCTTTTACGAGATGTGGCGGCGTAACATCGAGGGTATGGAGGCGCTCATACCCGAGTTCCTCGAGCGGATGGCAGGGATCAACCAGGTCGGCCTCACGATCGCACAGGCGATCTCGATCCTCGTCAACACGAACCTGGGGCTGCTCTCCTACGAGATACGGAGGATAAAACGGGACATCGACTGGGGGGCGAGCTTTTCGGACGCCCTCGTCCGTTTCGAGGACCGCGTGCGGACTCCCCTGATTGCCCGGACAGTGTCCCTCATCACGAAAGCGAGCCAGATGAGCGGGTCCATCGGCGACGTCCTCGCGATTGCTGCAAGCGACGCAAAGATGTCTGACCTGCTCAAACGCGAGCGCCTCTCCGATATGTTCGTCTACACGGCGATCATCTACCTAGCATTCGTGGTCTTCGTCTTCGTCGTGGGTATCATCTCGAACAACTTCATCCCCATCCTCGGCAACGTCGGGAGCGGGGCGATCCCGCAGGGGGCAGGTCTCCCCAGTGTCAGTCCCTCTTCCATTAAGGCGATACTGCGCCTGATGTACCATTCCGTCGTACTCCAGGCTGTAATGTCCGGCCTCGTCGCAGGCCAGATGGGTGAAGGGTCGCTCAAGGCAGGGGTGAAACACTCGTGCATCATGGTGGTCATCGCACTCGTCGTTTTCAACCTGGTGCTCTGAAAGAGGGAATGATCCAGTGTCCTCAACAGTAGTCCTCCCTGGAGACGGCGAGGTTCTCCTGGTAAAGGGAGAGCGCTCGTTTCTCATCGCAGGGCAGGCCCGTTCACGGTTCAGCCTCTGCATCGAGACGCAGGACGACGAGTACTGCCAGTCGATCTGGCCGCATCACGTCATCGCGGTCTCTGCCCCGGAGGGTGGATCCCTTACGGCTGCTGCAATGCTTTTTTGCCTCGTCCGCGACCACCACATCCCGCTCCTCGTCCTGCCCAGGGATCACCCAGGGTCCCGGCGACTCCGGTACGTCGTCTCCGCGGGCGAACAGATCCTCCTCTCCTGCTCCATTGCACGCGGGACGCACCCGGAACAGGATCTCCTCTGCTCTTCCGAGGAGCTTGGGGGAATTCTTCTCGAGGGTCAGGAAACCGGGATACGTATCGAGAATATCCCCCTTCGTGCATATGTGACTGTCATCCCGATCCCGCAAACCACCAGGGGAAATCAGCCAGATACGTGGCCGCCCGGGTAGGGGGGAGCGGGGAGGAAAGAACCGCTTTTCTCATCCGGCAGAACCCGGTCATTCCCCCCGTTCTCCTTAAGAAAACTTCCGATTTGATATCGAACCCACCAACAACCATTTTTCCCGGAAAAATATCAACAGATATAAGAACAATTCAGGTCTAACATTCCAGTGCCGCGAGAGGAGGGTTGGATGAAGGCTGAGGTCCTGCAGAAGATCAAACAAACAGAATCCGAGTACGAAAAAATGATCAGCGAGGCGATCGCCGAGAGCAGGCGTGCCAGTGCAAACGCCGAGCTGGAGGCTGACAACCTCGTCATGAAAGCAACGCACGATGCGGAGGAGTACAAAAAATCCAAAATGGCCGAAGTAAGGGAGATCGCAGCAAGGAAACGCGAGGAGATCCTGAAAGAGGGCGTGGCCCGCGCTGCTGAATTGAGGCAACGAGGTTCACGCAATCTCGAGAAGGCTGCTCTCCTCCTTGTATCGCGGTTCAAGGAGCAGCTTCATGTTCACTCCTGAAAGGATGACTCGTGTCCTCATCGCGGCCACGAGATCCCAGATGGAGCCTGTGGTCCGGGAGTTATACCGGCAACACCTGTTTCACATAGAAGAATTCGTCGAAAAGGACAGCAAAGAGTACGAGGGGTACCGCATAGGCACCCCCCTCCCTTCGGCAAACGAAACTTCCCGTGAACTGATCAGGCTCCGGGGAATCACCAGTTCCTTTGGTATCCGCGAGGACGAAGAGTTCACCGGAAGCCGGAAGATGAGTGCTGCACACTTGAAGGACGTGATCGAGAGAGAACTCCCCCTCCTTGAGGGAGAGACCGAGGAACTCCTGGCAAAGAGGGCAGATCTCGATGCCCAGGTCAAGGAATACGAGCAGAAGATCGAGGCACTGCGTTCTTTCCAGGATGTCCCGTTCGATCTCTCGCTTCTGGGTGGTTTCAAGATGTTCTCGATCTACTGCGGGTACATCACGAAACCACTCTCCCTCGATGTCCCGCACGAGATCTTCTCCTCTGAAACGAAGAAAGGGAAGTTCATCGTTCTCGTGGTCCACCAGAAGGACAGGGCCAGTGCAGAACAGGCCCTCCTTGAGGCGCAATTCCAGGCGGTCGCAATTCCCGACGAATCGGGAGTCGCGAGAGACAGGATCGGGTTTTACGAGGGGCAGATCCTCGCGAAGAAGGGCGAGATGGAGGTGGTCAACCGGAAACTCGAAGAGATCAAGACGCGGTACAGAGATCTCTTCCTCGCATGCCACGAACTGCTCAGTGCAGACGTGGAGATGGCCGAAGCTCCCCTGCGGTTCGCAACCACTGGCCAGTCATTCATTGTCGAGGGGTGGGTCCCGACGATGCAGCTCGAGAAACTGAGGGAGGGGATTCACTATGCAACCGGGGGAAAGGTCCTGGTGTACGTATGCGAACCTGGCGAGACCCCTGACATACCCCCGACGGAGTACCGGAACCCTGGTTTTTCCAAACCAACCGAGCTGTTGATGGACGTCTACTCGCGCCCGCAGTATACGGAGCTGGACCCGACCCTGATCGTCTCGATTGTCTTCCCCCTCTTCTTCGGGATTATCCTTGGAGACGTGGGCTACGGTGCAGTTCTCCTTGTCTTGAGCCTCGGACTGCGCAGGTTCCTGAAGGGCGAGGGGATGCAGAAGCTGATCACCATCCTCCGGAACGCAAGCATAGCGAGTATCGTATTCGGTATCCTCTTCTCGGAGGGCTTTGGCTTCTCCCTCCCCTGGGAGCCGATACTGTTCTCCCGGCACCTCAACATCGGGACGCATGCAAGCGGGCATGGACCGGACGTGATAGGACTGATGATCATGGCGATCTGGATAGGGATCCTCCATATCACGTTCGGCCGCGTGCTCGGGATGATCAACCACGCGCGGCAGGACCATGGCCTGCACCGGGTTAAGGCAGTCCTCGCCAACCTCGGTTGGATCATGCTCCTCTGGGGCATCCTGATGACGATATGGTCGATGTTCTCCATCCCGATGATGCCAAACCTCACCGGTATGCCACCGATCGCGATGGGGTTGAACCTCGCCGGGATAGGCGGCCTCGTGATGATCGTGCTCGGTGTCCTGTTCATCGCCATGGACTCCCCCCTCGAGGTCGTCGAGTTGCCGACGATCCTGAGCCACGTGCTCTCCTACACCCGTCTGGTGGGTATCGGGCTCTCGTCAGTGGCCATCGCCATGGTGGTGAACTTCATTGCCATCGGACTCATCATCGAGCCACAACTCGAGGACTTGACGGCAGTCGGGATCGTCCTCATCGTCATCGGCGGGATCGTGCTCGTCCTCGGGCATCTCCTGAACACCGCGCTCGGGGTACTCGGCGGGGCGCTCCAGTCGCTCAGGTTACAGTATGTTGAATTCTTCACCAAGTTCTACAAGGGTGGAGGCAGGAAATACAATCCTTTTGGGATGAAAAAGAGATTTGTGGAGGAATAAAAAAATGGCAGACGCAGCAACAACAGTAGCAGCAACGGAAATGACTCTCGAGATGGTCAAGGCATCGCAGATGGGAATGAAAGCCCTCGGCGCAGGGATCGCTGTCGGACTCACCGGTATCGCGACCGGCATCGCCGAGATGGCGATCGGTTCTGCGGCAGTGGGTGCAACGGCCGAGAACAAGGACGTCTTCGGGCTGGTCCTCCTGCTCACCGTGATACCTGAGACCATCGTGATCTTCGGTCTTGTGGTCGGACTCCTGTTACTCTTCTAGGGAGCGGACTATGGGATTGGAGGCAGTCCTTGAGGAGATCCGCGAGCGAGGAAGAGAGGAAGTAGAGAGGATCAGGAGAGAGAGCCAGGAAGAGACCACGAGGGTTCTCATGGCTGCCCAGGAACGTGCTGCAAAGATAAAGCAGGCTGCAAACGAGGAAATGGAGAGGCAGGCTGCGTACATCATGGGCCAGGAGGTATCGGCAGCCAACCTCCAGGTCAAGCGGGAGTTGCTCAACAC
>JAKPSJ010000082.1 GCA_029555345.1 Methanobacteriota archaeon
GCAACGAGATTGCGGAGAAGATCAAATCCGATCCGGTTATCCTTGCACAAGGGGTTCCACAAAAACACGGACTGCAACTCCGCGGGAAACACTGCATCGATCACAACTGTTCTCTTGCACAAGGGGTTCCACAAAAACACGGACTGCAACCTGACATCATTTTCTTGACTTTCAAGTACCTTTTTTAGACTTGCACAAGGGGTTCCACAAAAACACGGACTGCAACAGGTAAATGCAATTGCCAAACTCTCCCAAGAACTGAGCTTGCACAAGGGGTTCCACAAAAACACGGACTGCAACATCAACAATGTGATCATATCACCACTAGCGTACGCACTTGCACAAGGGGTTCCACAAAAACACGGACTGCAACCGAAAAGTGAATTCAATGTTAATTAGTATAACTTTGTCACAACCGGTCTGAATAGACGGATTCCACGTGAGATGGATGGAAATAAATTGATCTCATTCTTACCTGAAGAGAGCAAAGATGTAAAATGGCACCTTTTTTTTGAAGTACTTAAGTTGAAAAGAGTTCCCCACACACGTGGGAATGACCTCCCTTCTTGTTCCGGAGATACTACCGCATGTTTTCCTTGATCCATCCCTGGCAGCTTGCCCGGTATTTTCTCCCAGTCGACTCCACAGTCTGCCAATTCCATCCGCGAAATGTCGAATGTTCCGGGCAGTATGGTCGCATGGTCCTGGGCGTATCTCTTGACCGTGTTGTAACATACCTTGCAGACCGTTCGGGCGTCCTGGTCTTTCCTTTGCCGCTGATTCTCTGTCAGTTTCTCCAGGTAGTATGACCAGGGACTGCCGCACACGTAGCACGGCTTCTTCTCGGGATGGTCGAGCGGCTTGTAGTCGTGGACGTCGATCCTCGGCGGCGGATCGGAGGCGGCCGGGGTGGGTGCTCGAGGAGGAGGACCATCCGAAGACTTCAACACACTTCTACAAATTTCGGCTGTTGAAGTGATCTGTTGAAGTGGTAGCGGAGCGTCCTGTGCAGGTTTCTTGTCGATCGCAGGCGTTTCGTCAGGAATCGATTTTTGCACTTCAACAATTCCAGGATCAGGGTCACAGGGAGATGCATGCACCCCCTCGCAATCAGGATACTGTGATCCCGGGGATTTGTTGAAGTGATCATTAGTACTTAGAAAATTATTATTATTATAATTAATATTAGGAGAATCGGAGCCGTTTCCATCGTTTCCAAATACTTCAACACGTGTTGAAGTATTGTTGAAGTGTGTTGAAGTCGTTGAAGTGTTCGCATTATCATTGTCATCATCGAGCCATACCGCACCGCCCCTGCACCAGGATGCGAAGAGGTCCTGATCGAATGCGTACGCGTTGGTCTGCCGCCGCATCGAAGCACTCCCGAACTCGCCGTCTGTCACAACCTCCCTGTTGCAGTACCGGGATAGCAGGAGAGAGGCTGTCCCGCGTGGGATGCAGGAAGAGGTCCATCCCAGGTGGGATAGCAGGAGAGAGGCTGTCCCGCGTGGGATAGCAGGAGAAAGGCTGTCCCGGGTAGGATGCAGGAGAGAGGCTCATCCCAGGTAGGATGCAGGAAGAGGTCCATCCCAGGTAGGATAGCAGGAGAGAGGCTATCCCGCGTGGGATCACCTCGAGTGTAATGTACCCCACTCGAAATGGCGAAAAAGGGAAAAAAGCGTCAGCCGGTATGGCTTTTCGTGTCGGGCTTGACGACCATCGTGGTCACCGGGCAGTGCGTGACCACGAAGGACGAGACACTTCCCGATATCATCCTCTTCACCTGGCTCTTTCCCACGGAACCGAGGATGACGAGTTCTGCGTCCAGGTCGATTGCGCAGTCCACGATCCTGTCGCCCGGGTGCCCCCGGAGGAGGTGGGCCACGGCCTCCCTGCCGCTGGCCTCCACCTCGGCCTTCATCGAGGAGAGGAAGGATGCGGCTTCCTCTTCCTCCTCCCTTATTGCGAGTTCCTCTTCGGAGTCGGGGACTACCCACTCCTTCTCGATGACGTGCACGATGTGCAGTTCGGCCTTCCTGCACATGGCCTCCTGGATAGCGGTGTGAATGACACTGTGAGTGAGGGTCGATCCGTCCACGGCAACAAGTATCCTTCGTGCCACGCCCATGTCCCCTTGTATTCTTATTCACCCTGCAGTCGAGGGGAGCCCCCCTGTTAATACCTGTAAGGACCCATGACCAGATAAGTCCTCCGGGGAGTTGACTCTTCCCGGGGCAGCCGGTGGCGGCATGCCCCGTCAGAGCAGGCCGAGGGACCGGAGGGCGTCTCGTGCGGCTTCCTGGGTCGCCTCCACTTTCGACCTGCCCCTTCCCGTTCCAAGGACCGCGCCGGAAACGGCAACCCTGTAGGTGAAGACCGGTGCGTGGTCCGGGCCTTCCTTCCCGATCATCTCGTAGGTGGGGACCTGACGGGATTCCTTCTGGAAATGTTCCTGGAGGGCCTTCTTGTAGTTCGCGAAGGGCACGAACCGGTCGAGTGCATCGCCCACCAGGCCGAGGAGAAACGATCGCGTTGCATCGAATCCCCTGTCCAGGAAGTACGCACCCAGGAAAGCCTCGAACGCCGAGGCGACTATCCCGGCCGTCAGTTCCTGGTGCGAGCCGAGCCGTATCATGGGGGGGAAGCCGGGGCCCAGGGCAGAGACGATGTCCGAGAGGTGGCTGTTTTTCACGAACTCCATCCTCTCCGTCATCTCCCCCTCGTCTCCGGGGAAGTTCCGGAAGATGTACTCGGCCACGACGAGGTTCAGCACCCTGTCCCCGAGGAACTCCAGGGCTTCGTAGTCTTCGGGCGTTTCATTGCCGGGAAAATGCTCCCGTGCAAACGAACTGTGGGTGAATGCGGCGGCGTATCGGGCGAGCGCCTCAGGCGAGGGGTCATCCAGGCCGACCCGGGGCTGGCCCAGGAAGGCTTCGAGCCTCTCCAGGAACGGTCCAGGTCCCAGCGTCCCTTCCATGCTGCACCCGTCCTCGAAACGCAGTCCTGCCCTCTCCGTCTCCGGGAGGGGGCTATTTCCTGCCCGGGTCCTGCCCCCTGCCGGGCGATCCCTTCTCTCCTTTGCCGTCGAGGACTTTCGAAAGGGACTTCTCTATCTCTGACGACGCCCTCTCGACATATCCCCTGATGTGCGCATGGCCCTCGGGCGTGGCGACCATGTCCCTGGCGAGGGAGACGAGCTCCGAGAAGGACGCAGAGACGAGCGATGAGACTTCCCTGACCCTCTTCTCCATCGGGTCGCCACCTTCGTGCGGACCCGTGCCCTTTCCCGGCAGGCCCCCCTCGTCCTCCTCGACCCACCTGCCCTTTTCGAAATGACCTCTCCCTTCTTCCATGATGTAGTCTCCCTTTTGCCGGCTCCCCAGGAGCTGCGACAATACCTGTATGGTCATTGCCGGAGAAAAACTGTCGGTATGACCCGCCCTGGAGGGCATGGTCCGCGAGTCCGGTCGCAGCCCGGGATGCGGTGGGCGGGAGGCCGTCCTTCCCGGGGATGCAGGAACACCCTTTCCTAAAAGAGAGGTAGAGAACGTCGCTCATCCGTTCTCCCCGGAGCTGCTGGGAACGCCGGCAACTCCATCGCCACGATCCAGACCAGGCGTGGTCGTCCCGGGTCCGATTTTCCCAATTTATAAAGACGAAAGGTGCCCTTTCTTCGTTTCCCTGCGTGGAACAGACAGGAGGCCCCCGGTCACCCTCCCATCCCCGCTATCCTGTACGACCCGGGAGGGACGACGAGTTCGAAGACAGCCCCCTCGCCCGGGGTACCCGTCTCCCGGATGGAGATCCCCGTGATGGCGAGGATCTCGCGGGACAGGAAGAGGCCGAACCCGGAATGCTGGAAATACCCCCGGTTGAATATCGCGTCTTTCTTGTCCGCCCCGATACCCTTCCCATCGTCACAGTACCTGATGACGAGGTCGTTCCCCTGCTTTTCTGCAGAAAACCAGATCCTGCTGACCTTCCCACCATGTCTCACGGAGTTCTCCACCAGGTTGTAGAAGACCTTCTCGACGAGGGGGTCTGCATAGACCTGGATATCGGGGAGATGATCTATCTCGACCCTGATGCCATTCTCCTCGGCCATCTGTCTCTGTTTCCCGACAAGGGCATGGAGGGAGAACCAGTTCGGTGACCTGACGCCCACGTCCTGGTAGTCGCGGGTGAACTCTATCTGCCTCCTGATCGTCCTTGCCGCCCTGGTGCTGGAATCGATGTATCTTCTCGCTTCCTCGTCCCTGGCAACCTCCCTCGAGAGTTCGAGGTACCCGAGAAGGGCCGTCAGGGTGTTGAGAATATCGTGGCGGGTGATGCTGTTGAGGAGGTTGAGCTTCCTGTTCGAGAGCGAGATCGCCTCCTCGGCCCGCTTCTTCTCCGTGACGTCCTGGAGGGTGACCATGCCCGTCTCTGCATCGATCCACGCCGACGAGAAAGTGACGGTCCTGTGTGTCCCGTCGCTGTGCCTGATATCCGCTTCCCTGTGGCGTATCGCGCTTTCTTTCCCGGCCAGGAAAGCCTCTACCTGCTCTTGGTCCGCGAAGAGATCGGATACCTTCATGCGGGTGAGCTCCTCGACAGGATACCCCGAGACCCTGGGTACTTCCGGGTTCGCTTCCGTTATCCTGCCGCTGCCCCTCTCGAAGAGGAGGATGCCGGACTCGGAATTGGAAAAGATCCCCTGGTACCGGGACTTCTCCCTCGTAATCGCCTCCGAGAGGTACGTGACGATCGCTGCGATGAGGAGGAAGAACAGGACCCGGATGAGCCCCTGGTAAAAGATCTCCATGCCTGGAAAAACAGCCAGCAGCGAGACGAAGTAGATCGAAACGAGGCCCATAGAGAAGTAAAGCCCTTTTCTCCGCCAGTAATAACAGGCTAAAACGATCGGGATGTAATACGCGTTCTGGAAGATGATGGTGATGCCAAACGAGAGTGCAAGAAACGTGATAATGACGACAAATACGGTAGAAATTGCGATGAGGGCAGTATGGACAAGAGACTTCCCTTCGGTGCACCGCCTGACGTGCTGCGGGAAACCCATCGATGACCCCCACTCCACCGTAAACCTCGCCAGTCAATCATTTAATCGTATGCAATGGAGAAGCGGTCATCCGGCACACCGGGGTGAAACGACTGCATGGGAACGGCGAGGAGACAGGACAGGGGTACCGGGACAGAAGCCCGAATGGACAATGCTGCTATGGGGATTCGAACCCCAGTCGCGGGCGTGAGAGGCCCGCATGATTGGCCGGACTACACTATAGCAGCAACTGCCATTCCAATGGGCCTCGAAGACACATAAAATTGTTGCTGGGAACTCACCAGGAAAAACGGGGAGCAGGGGGCGTGGTTTTCCGACCCACAGTTATATCTCTGCCGTTCCGCCACTGATATAGGAAAGGCGGATGGCGGGACCGGAAGAACAGATCAGGGAGCTCGAAGAGGAACTGCAGAGGACTCCCTACAACAAGGCCACGTCCAAGCACATCGGGAGACTGAAGGCGAAGATCGCCCGCCTGAAAGACGAGGCTGTCTCCCGCGCGATGCGGGCCGGCGGCGGCAGCGAAGGGTACTCTGTCAGGAAATCCGGCGATGCAACGGTCGTGCTCGTCGGGTTCCCGTCGACGGGGAAGAGCACCCTCCTCAATACCCTGACAGGGACGAAGAGCGAGGTCGCCGAGTACGCCTTCACGACGGTATCCGTCGTCCCCGGGGCCCTGGAACACCGGGGGGCGCGGATACAGGTCCTCGATATCCCGGGTCTGATCGCCGGTGCCGCGATGGGGAAGGGAAGGGGCAAGGAGGTCATCGGAGTCGTCAGGAGCGCCGACCTCATCGTCATCCTCGTCGACATCTACAACGCCTCGCACGTCGACGTCCTCCTCTCGGAGCTGTACGACGCAGGTATCCGCATCAACCGCCCGAGACCCGATATCACCATCAAGAAGACATCGTCCGGCGGGGTGAGGATGAACCATGTCGGTGCACTCGACCTTGACATCGAGGAGATCCGGGCCATCCTGACCGAGCACAGGCTGATGAATGCCGATGTCCTCATACGGGGGAACGCGACCCAGGAGGACGTCATCGACGCGATGCTCGGGAACAGGGTCTACGTCCCCGCGTTCGTCGCGGTCAACAAGGTCGACCTCGTCGACGAGGCGGCGAGGG
>JAKPSJ010000086.1 GCA_029555345.1 Methanobacteriota archaeon
CTCCACGTTGTCGATCCCCCGCATCTCGATGCCCGGCCCGTCCAGGAGGTCCGACGGGGTCCCCCTGGAGGAGGTGCGGCTGATCTTGCCCAGCTCGAGGTAGCCGGCCCGGAAGACCTCGGCGATGGTGGAGTGGGGGTACCGCTTCGACTCGGGCAGCACGTCGGAGAGCTTGCTCGAGTTCATGTAGGCGTCGAGAAACTGGTTGTTCTCCTTCTCCGTCTTCGAGAGGACCCGGTACTTCATCAGGATGACGGCCCAGGAAATGATGGAGAAGACGAGCAGCAGAAGCAGGACGAACTGCACCATCGGTCCCGCGTCGACGACCATCTGGAGGAGATTCCCCCGGAATTCCCCCCCGAAGTCAACGGCGGATACCGCAAAGAGAGTTCCCATGACGACCTCCGGGTCCGACCGGGCCGGCCCCCAAATGCGAGGAGACGATGGAGCGAGACCTCGCATCCATCGCCTTGGGGCAGCGACCCTGACAATGTAAAGTGGCCTATACGTAATGGATATGGCCCCCGATGTCAACCCTTTTCCGGGCAGGACCGGGCCCGGGGTTCAGGGGACAGGGGATGAAACAGCAGAAAGGAAATCCCCCTCTGTCCCCCTTTTGAAAGGGGGTTTTGAATTTCAGTTTCGGGGCGAAACAGACCCATCGGGCGCCGGCCTCGGGGAGGAGCGCCTCCTTCGCGGGCTCGGCGCCTTTTCGGCGGCCGTCTGTATGGATTTCTTGACTCCGACGCGGGCCTCTGCTATAGACCCTGCAACGCCCTTTTAAGAGCAATCCGGAGAGATTGAAAAAGGTCGCCCCCATGACTGTCACCGTTGCTTTTCGGCCGCCGAAAGAACAGGACCTTCCCGGATGAGGGAAGGTTTTTTTTTGCGTGCCGGGAGGGTCCCGGGCGCGGACCGCGGAGAGGAGGGACATGAAAAAGCGAAAAGTCGTCATGGACGCCGAGGGGATCGAACGCTCCCTGACGAGGGTGGCCTACCAGATCCTCGAGAAGAACAAGGGGGTCGAGAACCTCGTCCTCGTGGGGATCCAGAAGGGCGGGGTCCTGCTGGCGGAGCGCCTCGGGAAGAAGATCTCCCAGATCGAGGGGGTCCCCGTTCCCGTGGGCAAGCTCGACATCACGCTGTACCGGGACGACATCATGACGTCCGGCAGGGCGCGCCAGATCGGCAAGACGGACATCCCCTTCTCGCTCGACGGCAAGAAGGTCGTCCTCGTCGACGACGTGCTCTTCACCGGCCGGACGATCCGGGCGGCCATGGACGCCCTGATGGACTTCGGCAGGCCCAGGCTCATCCAGCTGGCCGTTCTCATCGACCGGGGCCACCGGGAGCTGCCGATCCGGGCGGACTTCGTCGGGAAGAACCTCCCCTCGTCCCACTCGGAGGAGGTGCTCGTCAAGATCTCGAAGCGCAAGACCTCGGACTCGGTCACCATCGAGGAGGCGTTCTAGCGAACCCACGGCCGCCGGGACGAGGTGCAGGGCAGGCGGCCCGCCTGCCACCCTGACTTATAAGTAGACGGGCGAGAGGCCTGTCCTACGCTGATCCACGGGGTTTGTCATGAAACTGGCCAGAAAAGACCTCCTGGGCATCCAGGAGCTGAGCGTCGAGGAGATCAACCTCATCCTCGACACGGCGGACTCCTTCATCGACGTCTCCACGCGGGAGATCAAGAAGGTGCCCACCCTGCGCGGCGTGACCGT
>JAKPSJ010000084.1 GCA_029555345.1 Methanobacteriota archaeon
CTGAATCGTTTCTTCCCGCAAAGGAGCAATGGGTTCTTACGCAGGGGGCATTGCCACCTCTCTTGCTCATCCCGGCGGTTCACGAGGTGGGTTCCCTGCCGGCCCCGAACGGTATGAAGTAGCGCTCGTCTTCCGGGATCAGGCTGATGAGACCCTGGAGCACCTGGTCTGCCTGGTCGACCGTCATGCCGCATTCCACGAGCCTGTCACCATCCAGGGAGACGCCCCCCTCGATCCTCGTGCCGAGCCCGCACTCTATGCAGCTCCCCTCGTCCTCCAGGAGATCGGAGACCGCTGCCAGGAAGCCGTCCCCGAAGACGAGGGAGCGGAGGGGCGCACCATCCGTCCTGGCAAAGTACAGGTACGTGCGGGGGTCCCCCTGTATCGAGAAGAGGTAGTACCTGCGCCCCTGGCGGTCGAACCTCTGGAATACCTCTGATATTGTCCCGAATGGTTGAATCGCGATCACCTCGCCTGGAAAAGGGGTTTCATCGACCGTATCCCCCCTCAACCTTTCGTTATCGTGAGCTCCCAGATCCCTGGCCCGGTCTTGTTGACTGTACAGGACCACCCCTGCCCGCGTGCGAACTCGGGGATCGATTCGGTCGCAGCAGGAGGGTGATCGCATAGCACCTTGAGAGTGTCCCCGGATTTCATCGAGTTTGTCGCTTTCCTGACGGCCAGGAGGCAGTAGGGGCAGACCTTACCGCAGATATCGAGCGTCGCTTGCGCCATTTTGATCTTCTCCACCGTGTGTTGTTCACCACGCAATTCCTTTCATCACAGAGACGACCCAGCCCTGGACGAGCGCCGAAAAGATCACCGAGCCGATGGCCATCCCGATGACGAAGAAGAGCGCCTTGAGATTTCCTTCCGATGTCATCGTGAGCTGCCGGAGGGGGCACCCGCCCAGCAGCACGCCGATGATCCCGACACCGATACCGCCGATGACGGCGAGGACGATGTATGCTGCGGCCTCGAGGCCAGCCGGCGCACCGGGAACAGGGGAGAGGCCGCTCGTCAGCGCCCACGGGAAGTGTTCGAAGGCTGCCGGAGTGGCGAGCCAGAACACGAGGAAGGCAGCGAACGCCCCGATAACGAGGGCGGCGTATCCCTTGAGCAACCGGGTATGCCTGAAGAGGAAGAAGTCCCGAAAGCCGCCGATCGAGCAGAACCCCGATCGCTGGGCGAGGTATCCGACGAGGCAGCCGAAGGCGAGGGAGATGACTGGGACCGCGATGACAGCTGCTTCCCTGGAGAGCCACCCTGCAAGCGCCATCGTCATTCACCCCTCTCGACGCAGGCCACGGCGATCTTCGTCCCTGCAATGATCCCCGCGACGATCCCGGCAAGACCGATGACCGCCACGATGTCGATGTACCCCACCCGCAGTGCAACCCGGTAAGGGCACCCGCCCATGAGGAGGGCGAACACCATGAACAGGACCCCCCCGGCTGCGTACCAGGCATACGAGGTGAGGCTGCCCTTCTTGACCCGGAACTCGCCGTTCACCCTGGCTGCCGCGAGGGCCCCGATGAGCACCCCCACGATGGTCAGGAACGGGAGGACGGCGTTTTTCGATATCGGTGCGACGGTGAGGCTGGTCCCTGCCAGCGCGTTCACCGCGGAGTTGACCAGGTCGCGCGTGTGGCAGGCGACGCAGAACCCGTATGCTTCCGGCCCCCCGGCACTGGCGAGGAGGCCCTGGACGGCTGCTGCCAGGATCCCCACCAGCGCACCGACGAAAACGGGAGTCTTCGCCAGGGCCCTGGCAGAAGTTCTTTCTTCAGGCTCTTTGTTCATGCAATTTCCCTATTTGCACCCTATTATTAATTTCTTTTGATTTATTTCTAAAACTTTCATTATAGTCAATTTAATATGATTAATTTTTCCTGGCACGATTGGAGTCCCACAGGACAGGAGCATAAGATGTTAATGCTATTTGTAAAATATTAATAAACAATAAAAACAAGGTATTAACTCAAGACAGAAAGAGGGAATCGGGAATTAACCATGCCCTTGAACAACATCGATCTCCAGCAGGTCAGGGAATACCGGGATCTGATCGTCAAAGATCCCAAAGAGGCACGCTTCACGGCAAAGGTAGAAGGGGAATGGCTTTTCGAGGAGGGTGGCCCCCAGTTCAGGTCCCGGGTGAATGTCAGGGACGGGGTGTACCCCATGGAGGCCAGCCACCCCAACTTCATGAAGGCTGGGGTCTGCCCCGGCCCGATGGCTTTCGGGCTGTTCTGGTTCGCTGCGTGCTACACGAGCACGTTCGTCACCGAAGCTGCCATGCGGAACATCAGGCTGACCTCGGTCAGGACCCGCGTCGAGGCCGACCTCGATTATACCGCCCAGTTCGATCTCGGCGATACCCCCCTGATCCACGGGTACAGGGTCATCATGGAGGTCGCGGGCGAGGCAGACGACAGGGCCCTCCATGACCTCAAGGACTATGCACTCGATAAATGCATGGGGATGTTCACAATCAGGAATGCCATCCCCCTGGACGTGGAGCTGAAAATTTCCGGCAAGAACGGGACACCCGGCTCGTAGGGGGACGCGGGGCACCCGTGAAATGGCGGCGGGGCCCTGCATGCCGGCGACGGGGTGAACCACCCCTTCCCTGGAGGCGCCGGGCGCCGGGAGAGAGGCTGGCGGCAGCGATGCGAAGCGCGATCCGCCTGGGAGAGCCGATGGGTTCCTTCCCGCCCCTACATGATGAAGACCCGCTGGGTGTTCGCCCTGACATGTCCCGGCCTGGTCAGGAGGATCTTTCCCAGTTCATTCGTCCCGATTTCGAGGACTCCCCGGAGCCCCCTGCTCTTCGCGATCCCCCTCTGGGTGAGCGATGGCTTGTACGCGTAGAGTTCGAGATTCGATTCCGCTTTCACCGACTGCACCAGGCTGTGGATGGAGAGGGCGGTCACCTCCGGCTGGTCATCGAGCGGCTCTACCAATGAATAGACCCCGTCCTCGATGAAGACCAGCCTGGTAGGGATGTCATTGCGGGCGCATGCCGTCGCAAGCGAGAGCCCTCCCAGGGTGTACTCTTCCTGGTAAGGCGTATGGCTTGCGAGGATGACCACCGGCGGAGGGGAGCGCTCCTTCTGCTTCGCGGGGCTGGCGAGGTCTTCGTCGCCAGGAAACGCGATCGAGGCCGCGGAACTGCCGAGTACGACATGCGCCTCTTCCATCCTCCGTGCGATTGCGTCCAGCTCCTGTATCTTCGCCGGGTGGATCGTGCAGCCCGACACGATCTTCTTCCCCTCTCCCTGCCATGTCGCATACCCCCGCGAGGCCGCACTGGCGGCATCTGCGAGGAGGAGGAACCGCAGGCCTTTCTTTTTGCAGATCGTCTCCAGCTCGACGAGGCCCTCCCCGATATTCATCGAGACCGGAGGTCTCTGGTTGATGTGCATGGCGTGGACCCCGTCCAGGAAGGCATAGAGTTCAGGGGACAGGTGCTCCTCGGCCGCCGCATGGAGGCAGTTGACGGAACACTCGCTCGACCGGTTCATGTACGGGGAGGAGACCTGCAGGTACCCGAGGCTCATCGCTGTCGGGGCGTGCTTCCTGAAGACCCGGATGAGCTCGCGCCAGAACGACCTGGGATAGCTCTTGCTCCTGCCGTTCTGATCGAATATCTGGTCGGGGTACTTCATCTTGAGCGCCCGAAGCGACAGGCCCCTGATATCGAGTTCCTCCCTGTCGCAGACGAGCCAGACCCCGGGAAGCGAGAGGACGATGTCCCAGGTGTTCAGGAGTTCCCTGTCGTGGAGGCTGTAGAGGGCATCGCCGGTCAGGAAAAGGATGAATATCGGGCTTTCCTGCTGGACCGAATGGCGGAGGGCTTCGGGGTACTGCACCAGGTAGGAGTATTTCAGGCACCCGGCCAGCCAGGAGAGCCTCTCGGCCGGGAGCGGATCGCCGAGGATGAACGCGTGGGGAGAGACCATGCCTTGCCGGTACGTCATTGCTTTTGACGAGAGAAAACGGTTATGTTCTCCCCCGGTCCGCGTCGTTTCCGGAGCGGACGAACCTGCCGGTGCGAGCTGTTCCTGCCCGGCACCCGTCCCCCTTTGCCCTTTTCGCCCTCACCTTCAGTCCAGCGCGACATCGTACACCGCGTGCCACCGCCCCGGGGAATACGACCGGACGAAGCGCTCGCGGACGTCACTCACGGGGAGGGCCTCCCTGATCGCCGGGAGGAACTGGCCCTCCTCCTCCTGGAGGGCATAGAAGTGGACGGTCGCCCCGGGCCGCGAGAGGGCGAGGGCCGCCGGGAGGAACCGGGCAGCCCCGAGAGGGAGGTTCATGACGACGCGGTCGAACTTCCACGGGAGGAGGGCGGGGAGCCTGTTCGCGTCTGCCATGATCGGAAGGACGTTTCCTGCCCTGTTCCGCGCGATGTTCCTCCCGAGGAGGAGGACGGCGCCCGGGTTGATGTCGCACGCGACGACGAGGGCAGCTCTTTTCGCGAGCGCGAGTGCGAACGGCCCGACACCTGCGAACATGTCGAGGACACGCTCCCCGCCGCGGACGAGCGAGAGGACCCGCTGGCGCTCCGTGGAGAGGCGGGGCGAGAAGTAGGCGGCGGAAAGGTCGATCGAGAACGAGAGCCCGTGCTCCCTGTACACCGTCTCCGTGGTCTTCCTCCCGGCGAGGACGAGGAAACGCCTCGTCCGGTACTCGCCCTCGACGTCCCCGAGCGGGAAGAGCGCGGAATGAAGGGACGGCCGGGAGGCGAGCAGGCGCTCTGCACCGGCGACGTCCCGCTCCCCGAGGACCGCAATCCCCCCGATCAGCTCGTGCCTGGGGAGGTCGGGCGGCGGGGGCACGGGCTCGAACTCCGCCCGGAGAGCCCCGCTGCCCGGTTCCCTGACTGGGAAGAGGACAAAGTCCCCCTCCCGCCGGGGCTTTAAGCCCGTATCGAGGAGCCCCCTGGACCGCAGGTCCTGCCGCACCTCCTCCGCCCGGCCCTTTTGGACCCGCACGCACCACTGCCTGGCCATTCGTCCCTTTCTCAGCCGTACCCCTGGGACTCCTGCAGGGAAAAGGGATGGTGTCACCCGGAAAGAAAGGTTATGCGCCACCCGTCCCATGTTGGTACATGGACGAGTATCTCGAGCGGATCAAGGCAGGATCGCTCAAGCTCTACGCCCTCGAGCAGGAGCTGCCGCCGGCAGAGGCTGTCGCCCTCCGGCGGCGCTACATCGAGGATGAGACAGGGGTGTCGCTTGCGAAGGTGGGGTCGTTCTCCATATCGGTCGACCGCGCTGCACGCAAGAACTGCGAGAACATGGTGGGGACCGTCCAGGTCCCCGTCGGGGTGGCAGGTCCCCTCTTGGTCCGCGGCGAGTACGCTTCAGGCTCGTTCTATCTCCCGCTCGCGACGACCGAGGGGGCGCTCGTCGCCTCCGTGAACAGGGGGTGCAGCGCGATCACCCGGGCGGGCGGTGCAGAGGTGCGCATCCTCCGCGACGGGATGACCCGGGCCCCGGTCTTTTCCACGCGGAGCGTGGCCCACGCCCGGGAGGTCGCCGACTGGGTCGCGGTCCACCATGGCGAGATAGCCCGTGCCGCCGATGAGACGACGTCGCACGGCAAGTTCCTCGGCGCTGCCTGCACCGTCGTCGGGACGTCGGTCTTCGTCAGGATGGAGTTCGACACGAAGGACGCGATGGGCATGAACATGGCCACCATCGCGAGCGAGAAGGCCGCCGGGGTGATCAGCGCCGCGACGGGGGCCCGCCTCGTCGCTCTCTCGGGGAACCTCTGCTCGGACAAGAAGCCTGCCGCCGTCAACCTCGTCCGCGGGCGCGGCAGGGGCGTCGCGGCAGGGGTCTTCCTCCCCGACGGCCTCGTCTCCTCGGTCCTCAAGACGGACACCCCCTCGCTCGTCGAGGTGAACACGCGAAAGAACCTCGTCGGGTCTGCGGCCGCAGGCTCGCTCGGGTTCAACGCCCAGGCTGCGAACATCATCGCAGCCCTCTTCATCGCGTGCGGGCAGGACCCGGCCCACGTTGCCGAGGGGAGCCTCGCGGTGACGACCGCCGAGCCTGCCGGGGGTGGCGTGTACGTCGCCGTCACCCTGCCCGACCTCCCCCTCGGGACGGTGGGCGGGGGGACCGGCATCGAGACCCAGGCCGAGTGCCTCTCGCTGCTCGGGGTCGCGGGCGGCGGAGACCCGCCGGGGACCCATGCAAGGAAGTTCGCCGAGATCGTTGCCGCCGGCGTCCTGGCCGGCGAGCTCTCGCTGCTCGGGGCGCTCGCCGCCCAGCACCTCGCGCGTGCCCACAAGGCGCTCGGGCGGTAGGCCTACCCGAACCACTTCATCATGACGACCGCGTCCTCGCCGTTGGCATAGTAACCGGCGATGCAGAAGACCGGGCGGTAGCCGAGCCGCCTGTAGAACGCCTGGGCCGGCGTGTTCGAGACCCTGACCTCGAGCTGGATGCCGGTCGCGAGGCTGACAGCGAACTGCTGCTCTTCACGCGCGACGAGACGGCGTGCGATCCCCCTCTTGCGGAAGACCGGGTCCACGGCGATGTTGCAGATGTGCCCGTAGACCTCCTCCCCCGTGTCCTCGAGCCCCCCGGCGACGAAACCGGCTACCCTGCCCCCGGCCGTCGCGACGAAAAAGGTCTCGGGAAGGAGAGCGAGCGTCTCGGCCAGGACCGCTGCATCCCAGGGATCGGGGAACGATTCCTGCTCGATGCGTGCGATATCCGGGATATCGCCCGGCCTTGCCCTGCGGATCGTGATCTCCGGGAGCATGTGACCCTGGAGAGTCCCGTTGGCCTTCGTTGCTCCACCGTTGACCTTCATAGTTCCACCGTTGGCCTTCATTGCTCTAATATACTGCGAAGGAGAATGTCTGAGGGAGACTCCCTGAGATGGTGGAGATATACCGTTTTGCAGCTGTCCGCCCCGCCCCTCTTCTCGCGCCGCGGGTCGCCGCGGTCCCCTACGACGTGGTGACCAGGGAGGAGGCGGCGGCAGCCATCCAGGGCAACCCGTTCTGTTTCCTGCGCGTCAGCCGGCCGGACGCCGAGTTGGCAGGGGTCCCCCCCCTCGACGGGAAGGTCTATGCACGCGCCCGTGAGAACTTCGACCGGTTCCTGCGCGACGGGGTCCTCTCCCGCGACGGGTCGCCAGGCATGTACCTCTACCGGGTGACAGGAAACGGCAACGATTTCCTCGGCCTCTGCTGCACCGTTGCGACGCGGGACTACGAGGAGAACACCATCCGCAGGCACGAGCTCACCCGCGTCGAGAAGGAGGAGGACCGGACGAGGCACATCGACGCGGTCGGGGCCCATACCGGTCCTGTCGTGCTCCTCTACGTGGACCGGGCCGGCATCTCGGCAACCCTCGACGCGCTCTGGCGGAGGGCGGGGGGCGTGGACGCCGAGGTCGCTGCAGCCGACGGGACCGTCCACAGGGTCGTGCGGGTGACCGATGAGCGGGACCTTTCCGCACTCGAGGAGGCGTTCGGACCTGTCCCCCGCCTGTACATCGCCGATGGCCACCACCGGGCAAAGTCTGCCGTCAACGTCGCCGAGAAGAGGAGGGTGGAGGGGCGCCTGGCACCCGAAGCGGCCCGGTTCCTGGGAGTGCTCTTCCCGCACGACGGGGTGAAGATCCACGGGTACAGCAGGCTCGTCACGGACCTGGCCGGGATGGGCGCCGGGGAGTTCCTCCGGCGGCTCGGGGAGCGGTTCTCGGTCGAGCCCTGCGGGGCGATAGATGCCCGGGCGTTCCACATCCCTCCCCGCACTGCCGGTCCGGAGGGCTCCCACGTCTTCCACGCCTTCCTCGAGGGGAGCTGGTACGAGTGCTCCCGGCCGCGGGATGACGGTGCCGACATGATCGAGTCCCTCGACGTCTCTCTCCTCCAGCGCGAGGTGCTCGGGCCGCTCCTCGGGATCTCTGACCCGCGCCGCGACCCGCGGCTCCAGTACCTGGGAGGCGCCCGGCCGCTCTCGGACCTCATGGCCATGGTCACGAGCGGGAAGTACGCTGCCGCGTTCGCGATGCAGCCGGTGCGGGTCGAGACGGTGCTCGCGATCGCGGACGCCGGCGGGATCATGCCGCCCAAGTCGACTTGGTTCGAGCCGAAGCTCCTCTCCGGGCTGGTCGTCCACACCTTCGACTGAACCGGTTTTCCCAGGGAATGCGTATCCTCGGCGCTTGCGACCCGGCAGGGCCCTTCCCGAGCCTGTCCCACCGCGGACTTTTTTTCGTCGGGGGTCCAATATGAGAGACCATGCTGCATATCGCACTCCCGAAGGGGAGCCTCGAGGAGCAGACGTCCCTCCTCTTCCGCGATGCTGACCTCGAGGTCAGGCGGACAGAGCGGGACTACAACCCCGTGATCCAGGACGCCCGCATCAGCAAGGTGAAGATCCTCCGGCCCCAGGAGATCCCGCGGTTCGTGGAGATGGGGTACTTCGACCTCGGGATCACGGGCCTCGACTGGGTGAAGGAGACCGGTGCCCGCGTCCGCGAGGTCGCCAGGCTCAACTACAGCAAGACCGGCGAGGGGACGGTCCGGATCGTGGTCGCGGTGCACAGGGACGAGCCCATCGACGACGCGCGGGACATCCGCCCCGGCAGCCGGGTGACGACCGAATACCCGGAACTGACACGCGAGTACTTCGGGAGGCTGGGCATCCCGGTCCAGGTCTTCCCGAGTTACGGGGCGTCCGAGGCGAAGGTCCCTGACCTGATGGACGTCGTCGTGGACCTCACCGAGACCGGGTCCACCCTCCGGAGGAACGGCCTCAAGGTCATCGGCCAGATCATGGAGTCCTACACGGTGATCATCGCGAACCGCGAGAGTTTCGAGGACCCCGAGAAGAGGCGGGCGATCGAGGAGATCACAACCCTCCTGCTCGGGGTGATCGAGGCCAGGCGACAGGTCCTCCTCTCGATGAACGTCCCTGCCGGGTCCATGGAGAACGTGATTGCCGCGCTTCCGGCCCTGAAACGCCCCACTGTGAGCCGCCTCCACGGGATCGACTACTACAGCGTCGAGACCGTCGTGAACAAGCGGGACGTCAATACCCTGATCCCGGGCCTCAAGGCCGCCGGGGCAGAGGACATCCTGGAGATCCCGATCACGAAGATCGTCCGTTGATCGCGGTATCGTAAAGAAGAGCCAATCTTTTCACGATTTCGCAGAATAAATTTTTCTCTTTTTTGCTTGCACGGATCGAAAAACAATGGGTCATTCCCGGCCGGAATCCCGAACAATGAGCAAAATGATTAAATAGAGTGGGGGCGCAACCTCTCCATCAGGTGGGAATGAGCGAGGAGCGTGCAGATCGCGGCGGTGCTGCCCTTCACCCCCCGGGTGAACACGTTGTCACCCCCTGCACGCTCCCTTCCCCTGGCGAGACCCGATCGGTCCCCTTTCTGCCCCCGGGTCCCCGCATGCCGGGCTCCGGTGCCGGGCGGGAGAGCTCACCCTGCGAGATCATGGTGGACGGGAGCGGCGACGGCCACAGCATCGCCCTCTTCCCCGGCGAGGAGGTCTTCCTCAGCTACGAGCGGGGCGCCTCAAACAACGACGCCGAGTTCAATGCCGTCATCCTGGCCCTCGAGAACCTCCCGGAGCACTCCCGGGCCAGGATCCACACCGACAGCCAGGTCGTGGTCTGGCACCTCGCGGCAGCCACGCCCCGCCGGCCTGCGACGTATGCCCGGAAAAAGGCCCAGGTCCAGGACCTGATCGCCGAAAAGGACCTCGATGTCGAGTTCCGGTGGGTCCCGCGGAAGGAGAACCGTGCCGACCGGTTCCTGAAGAACTACATCGCGAGCCTCTGCGGGGCCGGAGGCACGGAACCGCTCCACCGCAGGGTGCGCCGTCTCGAGGTGGAGAACACGAGGCTGAAGGCGCGGCTCGCGAAGGCGATGAAGATGCTCGAGAAACGGCCCGCGGTGACCCAGGACGCCATAGCGTCCTGCACGTTCCAGGACGAGTGGCGGGGATGAGGGGGATCCGGGTCGCTCGCCTGCAACGGCATACCCCTCCGCCGTGAAAGCCGCCGTTTCGAAGTCTTCTGCCGCGAAAACGGGAAATGTACCATGGGAGATCCGAAAGATGTGCGAACAAGGTCCGCTTATCCGGGACTCGCATGATAACCTGGGTTCACAGGCCTCCCTGATGAGAAATGCGAATGCAGTTTCCTATGAAAATTCCGCGGCATTTTCATGCGCCGGGCCTGGTGCCAGAGGTATCACGAGTGTTTTCATGCCAGGAAAGGAGAGGTGAGTGCGGGATGCCCCGCCGAGCCGACGCTGCAGGTGGCGACCATGTCGACAGGTCCGAGTATCTCTCGATAGCCATCCCGCTCGACTCCCCGCTCTCCGTGGACGAGAAGGCCCTCCTCGACGAGATCGGGGGGAAGAAGAACGGGTACTTCTTCGAGGCGGACGGGCAGGCCCTCCGGTTCTCTGTCCACTCCCTCGATCTCGCCGCCTTCGAGGAAGAGGTCCGGGGCCTCCTCCGGGGCAGGGACGGGCCGGGCTGTGATCTCTCCCGCATGCACCGGGTGTTCCAGGAGCTCTTCGACCGGGTCGGGTCCATCGGGAGTTACGGGATCCGGGGGGGGAAGCGCATCTACGCCACCTACAACAGGGAACGGAAGGTGCGGGGGAGGAAAGAGAGGGTCCGGAAGAGGAGGCCCTGGTACTACGCGGCCGACAACGGGTTTTCCCCGGAGAACCGCGACCTGCTGGAAGAGTTCCGGAACCGGATCATTGCAGGGGACAGTGTGTCGGTGCTGCAGGGGCTCCCCCCGCAGTGCGTCGACATCATCGTCACGTCGCCGCCGTACAACTTCGGGCTCGGGTATGACACGACCGAGGACGGCGTCGACTGGGAGCGGTACTTCGCCAAGCTCTTCGCGGTCTTCGACGAGTGCATCCGCGTCCTCAAGTACGGGGGGAGGGTCATCATCAACGTCCAGCCGCTCTTCTCCGACTACATCCCGAGCCACCACATCGTCTCGCAGTACTTCATTGACCGGCACCTGATCTGGAAGGGCGAGATCCTCTGGGAGAAGAACAACTAC
>JAKPSJ010000101.1 GCA_029555345.1 Methanobacteriota archaeon
CCGGTAGGCGGGATTGATGTTGACCATGATCGCCCCGATCTTTGCAGTCGCGACCTGGTCACGACCCACTCGGCATGGTTCATGGCCCATATCCCGACCCGGTCGCCCTTCTCGACGCCTATTGCCATCAGTCCTTTCCCGAGTTCGTCCACCTTCCGGAGGAGCTCCCGGTACGTATACCGTATCCCCTGGTGCGTCGAGACCAGCGCCTCTGTGTCGGGATACTGCTGCGCGATATGGTCCAGCATCCCTCCTATCGTGGACCCGAGGAGGGGCTTGCCAGAGATCCCGCACTCGTAACTGCCTGCATCCATCCCAAATTCGTTTCTTGTGATCTCATATATCCTCACCGAAATTTCCCTTCCGAATCTCGCTGGGTCACAGCATAACCCTTAAATCCGCTCGATGCAAGGTATTACAGTCAGGGGTCGTGGCCTAGTCCGGAATGGCGACGGGCTCCAGCGGTCGTTCGCGTCGTGTGGATGATGAACAATGGGTCTCCTGAAAACCAGATGATGATCCGTTGGAGCACTGACGCATGTCGGAGAGACCCGTCGATCGTGAGTTCAAATCTCACCGACCCCACATTTCGTGGCCACATCCTGTTTTCATCATTTCGAGGGGTTCATTGAATTCGAGCTGGCCGCACCTGGAATAGGTCGTGGTGACGGGAGCTTATCGCGCCTGGGGAAAGGGACTGGGAAAGGAATACATGACCCGGTCCCAGTGCTCCGCAATTGGGGGGTATCCGGGTCAGCCTGAAGGTACGGGGGGTGATCTTTGCAGGCAATGCAATGCCCGGTCCCTACCGGGCAGCTCCCTGGTCCGAAGGGCACGGTTTCCTCATAACTTTATCATATAATCCAGTCACATAATGAGCAAGGAGTTCGAATCGTTCCATGTACCATATCGGTGAAGCACTGGTCGGTGAAGGGCCGGAACTGGCCCACGTGGACCTGGTCCTCGGGGAGAAGGACGGGCCGGTAGGGGCAGCGTTTGCAAACGCACTCTCCCAGCTCTCTGCCGGGCACACGCCTCTCCTCGCAGTCATCCGGCCCAACCTGATGGCAAAACCGGCGACACTCGTCATCCCGAAGGTGACGCTCCGGAAGGGGACCCAGGTCAGGGAGATGTTCGGGCCGGTCCAGGCCGCCGTCGCGAAGGCGGTCGCCGACTCGGTCGAGGAAGGTGCGTTCGGGGACCGGGACCTCGAGTCGCTCGTCATCCTGGCGAGCATCTACCTCGACCCGGAAGCCTCCGACTACAACAGGATATACCGGTACAACTACGGGGCAACGAAACTTGCCATTACCCGGGCGCTCGACGACTTTCCGGACAGGAAGACCCTCCTCTACGAAAAGGACCGTGCCCCCCATGCCATCATGGGCTTCAAGGTCCAGAGGCTCTGGGACCCGCCCTACCTCCAGGTTGCGCTCGACCTCGTGGACATGGGAAAGGTCATGTCCGTGCTCGCCGAGCTCCCGCAGAACGACCACCTCGTCATCGAGGCAGGGACGCCTCTGATCAAGAGGTTCGGCCTCTCCATCATCGGCGAGATCCGCAAGGTCCGGCCATCCTCTTTCATCATCGCCGACTTGAAAGTCCTCGATACCGGAAACCTCGAGGCGCGGATGGCAGCCGACGCCGCTGCCGATGCCGTCGTCATCTCCGGCCTCGCCTCCCAGGCGACACTCGAGAAGGCGATCGCCGAGGCCCGCAAGACCGGCATCTACTCTGTCATCGACATGCTCAACGTGCCTGACCCAGTCAAGGTCGTCAAGGCCCTCAAGATAAAGCCCGACATCGTCGAGCTCCACCGGGCCATCGATGCAGAAGGATCGGCCCATGCCTGGGGCGACATCCCTGCACTCCGCAAGGCCGCGGGCGGACGTCTGCTCGTCGCGACCGCGGGGGGGATACGCGTGGACAAGGTGAAGGAGGCGCTTTCGGCCGGCGCCGATATCATCGTGGTGGGGAGGGCAATCACCGCGAGCAAGGACGTGCACTCCGCTGCAGATCTCTTCCTCGAGCAGCTGAACAAGGAGGAGATTGACCAGTTCCGGGTGATGACGGACTTCTGATAGAATATTGGAACTATTCAGCCTGGAAAATGACCCATGGTTGGAACGAAAGGAGTACCTCTCACTG
>JAKPSJ010000104.1 GCA_029555345.1 Methanobacteriota archaeon
CTCGTCCATGCCGAGACCCTCGAGAACCCCTACGTCGCGCCGAGGCCGTTCCGTGTCAATGCAGGGGCGGTCCATGCATACGTCCTCTCGCCTGGCGGAAAGACATCCTACCTGTCGGACCTCTCGGCAGGGGGAACTGTGCTGGTGGTCGGCAGCGACGGCACGACCCGCGAGGCGACAGTCGGGCGAGTCAAGATCGAGAAGAGGCCGCTCCTGCTCGTCGAGGCGGAGGCCGACGGGGTCCCATGCAGCCTCATCCTGCAGAACGCAGAGACGATACGTCTGGTCGCCAGGGACGGGTCTGCAGTCTCTGTCGTCGAGGTATCGCCGGGCGATACCGTGATGGGGTGCGTGAAGGAGGCCGGAAGGCATTTCGGGATGGCCGTCCGGGAGAGCATCGTGGAGAAGTGATTGCTGGTGAAGGTTGGAATCATCGGGGGGACCGGGAAGATGGGGGCCTTCTTCCGGGAGGTCTTCTCCCGGGCGGGCCATGATGTCACGGTATCCGGGAGAAGGACGGAGACCCGCAGCGTGGATATCGCGAGGCAGTGCGACATCGTCATGGTCTCTGTCCCCATCAGGGAGACGGTCAGCGTCATACGGGAGATATCCCCCTGCCTCTCCGAAGACCAGGTTTTCTGCGACCTGACCTCCCTCAAGGTGGCTCCGGTCCAGGCGATGCTCGAGTCGCGGGCGAAGGTCGTGGGGCTCCACCCCATGTTCGGCCCCTCGGTGGAGAGCCTCCAGTGCCAGACCATCGTCGCGACACCCGCCCGCTGCGACGAGGAAACTCTCGAGGCACTCTTCGGAGTTTTCCGTGCGCAGGGGGCCCGCGTCACTGTCACGACACCGGAGGAGCATGACAGGGCGATGGCCGTCGTGCAGGGGCTGACCCATTACGTCACGCTCGGGATGGCCGGGACCATGCGGAGGCTGGGGGTGACGCCGGAAGACACGATGGCGTTCATGAGCCCGATTTACCAGATCGAGATGAGCCTCGTGGGCAGGTTGCTCTCGCAGGACCCGGACCTCTATGCCGATATTCTCATGCTCAACCCGGCCGTACCCCCGGTCCTCGCGGCATGCGGGGAGTCGTTTGCAGCGCTTCGGGAGGCCGTCACGGGAGACGACACCAACGCGTTCAGGCGGCTGTTCCTAGAAGATTCGCATCATTTCGGGGATTATTGCGAGAGGGCGGCGAGGGAATCGGACATGCTGATCGCGGCCATGGTGAGGAGATGAAGGTCTTTGCACTGGGGCCCGAGGGGACTTTCAGCCACGAACTGGCCTCGCGCATATTCGGGGATGCCGTCACCCTCGTCCCCACCATCCGGCGCATCTTCGAGGCCGTGGAGAGGGGGGAGGGCGAGGGGCTCGTGCCACTCGAGAACAGCGAGGCAGGGGGCGTCGGGGCGTCGATGGACGGCCTGCTCAGTTTCAGGGTCTGGATAACGGGCGAAGCGTACATCCCGGTGCATCACTACCTCGTCTCGCTGGGGCCGCTGGAGGAGGCGGACTCCCTCTACGCCCACCCCCAGACGCACGAGCAGTGCAGCGAGATCATCGAGGAACTGGGAATACCGGTCATCCACACGTCCAGCAACGCCCAGAGCGCACGCGAGCTCGTCCGTTCAGGGAGGGGGGCGGCGATAGTCCCGAAGATGACCGCGAGCCTCTACAGTCTCCCGGTCCGGAAGGCGTGCATCGAGAACAACGACCAGAACGTGACCCGGTTCGTCACGATCTCGAGCAGGCCCTACACAGGGCCGAACCCGGCCAAGGGGAGCGTCATCGCCGACCCGCGCGAGGACAGGGCTGGGCTGCTCCACGACATCCTCGGCGTTTTCTCGAGGAAGGGGATAAACCTGACGCGCATCGAGTCCCGGCCGTCGAAGAGGGGCATCGGGAGTTACGTCTTCTTCATCGATTACCAGTTCACGGGGGAACGGTCCCTGTCCGCGCTCGAGGAGTTGAAAGAGATGACGTGCGTCAGGGACCTGGGTCGGTACCCCCTCCTGGAGGTCCCGGAATGGACGTAGCGCTCCGGAAAGCCGGGCCCCTGGACTGCACCTTCGTCGCACCCCCCTCAAAGAGCTACACGCACCGCGCCCTTGTGGCAGCAGCGCTCGCAGACGGGGAATCGCTTGTCCTGGACCCCCTGGTGTCGGACGACACGGAGGTTACGTGGCGTGCGCTCGAATCGATGGGCATATCTATCGAGGGAGTGGAGAACGGTCTCGTCGTCCATGGCAGGGGAGGCACTCTCTCGTGCCCGGGCGGGCTCGTCATAGATGCGGGGGAGTCCGGGACGAGCATGCGGCTCCTCTGTTCCGTCGCCCTCCTCTGCGGTCGGCCCGTTACCCTCACCGGGTCGCGGCGGATGAAGGAGAGGCCGATCGGGCCCCTCGCAGCGGCGATCCGGGCGCTCGGCGGGGAGGCGGAGTTCCTCGGGGCCGAAGGCTACCCGCCTGTCAGGGTCTCAGGGACGATCGCAGGCGGTGACGTCTGGGTCGATGCAGGGATGAGCAGCCAGTTCGTCTCGTCCATTCTCCTCGTCGCACCCCTCGCACGCAGTGACGTCTCGGTTATGACCGGGGGGAGCGTCGCATCGCCGTCGTACATCGATGTGACAATCAGTGTTATGGAATCGTTCTCTGCCCGGGTGGAACGCGATGGATACCGGAAGTTCCGCGTCCCCGCCGGGCGCAGATATAGGCCGGCACGGTACCGGGTCGAGGGAGACTACTCGTCTGCATCGTACTTCTTCGCTCTTGCGGCGCTCTGCGGGGGGCGTGTCGTCGTGAGGAACCTCAACCCAAACTCGTGCCAGGGAGACCGCGCGTTCCTCGCGTGCCTGGAGCGGATGGGGTGCACGGTGAAGTCCGGGACGGACTGGGTGGAGGTCTCGTCAGACGGCGATCTCGAGGGGATCGACGTGGACATGACCTCGTCGCCGGACACAGTCCAGACGCTCTGCGTGGTCGCATCGAGGGCGAGGGGACCGACCCGCATCTCGGGCGTCGGGCACCTCCGGTACAAGGAGAGTGACCGGCTCGCGGAGACGGCACGACTGCTTTCCGGGCTCGGTGCAGGAGCGGCGGTGGAGGGCGACTCGATCACCATCGTCCCCGGTCCCATGCACGGGGGGGAGATAGACCCGGGGTCCGACCACCGGACTGCGATGAGCTTTGCCACGCTTGGGCTCGCGACAGGAAATCTAAAGATTAGGAACGCGGAATGTGTCAGTAAATCGTTTCCGGGATTCTGGGAACAGCTCTCCATGCAGGGGCTTGTATGAACATCGTCCTGATTGGTTTCCGCGGTACGGGAAAGACAGCGGCCGGCCACCTGCTGGCCCGCCTCCTCGGCGTCCCGTTTTACGATACCGATGCACTCGTCGAGGAGGAGGCGGGAGCGCGTATCCACGAGATATTTGCAGACCTCGGTGAAGAGGGGTTCCGGAAGATGGAGAAGGAAGTGATCGCCTCCCTACCCGCCGGGCCCGGTGTTTTCGCGACGGGCGGGGGAGCGGTCCTATCTCCCGAGAACGTGGAGCACCTCCGCAGGGGAAGGACTGTCGTCCTCCTCCAGGCCGATGCAGCGACCATCGAGAAGCGGATCCGTGACACATCGAGGCCCCACCTGACGACGCTCGGGCTCCGCGAAGAGATCCGGCAGCTCCTCGCGCTTCGGCGCGATGCGTACCTGAGCGCTGCCGATATCTGCGTCGACACGAGTGCGAGGAGCGCGAACGAGGTCGCGATTCACATCAAACGGCTCCTCTCGGAGGGCACCGTGCCAGTGCAGGGGATGGAAAGAGCTGCACGGACCATCGCGCAGTCAGGCATACCAGGGGACGAGGCGGGAGCGCTCCTCGAAAAGGTTGGGACCATCGGGGACAACCCGGCCCTGCGTTTCTACGGGATCGCCGGGTACCCGAGCCTCCACAGCAGGAGCCCGCAGCTCTATGCGCAACTCTTCTCCTACTTCGGCATCAATGCCTATTACACCCGGTTCCACGACCCGTCTCTCTCGAGGATCCTCAGCCTCGCCGGGGACCTCGACCTCAGGGGGCTCTCGGTCACGATCCCCTTCAAGCAGGAGGTGATCTCTGCAATCGATCAGCCTGACGGGCACTGCACCGCGATCGGAGCATGCAACACCGTCCTCTTCTGTGGCGGGAAAAGTTATGGCTACAATACGGACTGGATGGGCATCCGCGACCCTCTCGCGGAGGAGAAGGGGAAGTCGGCTGTCGTCCTCGGGGCGGGAGGAGCTGCGGCGGCAGCGGTCTATGCCCTCCTCTCGCTCGGCATGGAGGTCACCGTCCTCAACAGGACCGTGGAAAGGGCATTGGCCCTCGCCAGTCGGTTCGGGTGTTCATCCGGTGTTCCCGGTGACTTCGACCGCATCAGGCCCGAGGTCGTCGTGAATGCGACGCCAGTCGGCATGGAGCCGGACAGGGGGAGCCCGCTCTCGAGGGAGCAGCTCGTCCCGGGCATGACCGTATTCGACCTCGTCTATACCCCGCCGGAGACCCCCCTCGTCCGGATGGCGAGGAGCGCCGGGTGCAGGGTCGTGACCGGCAGGGAGATGTTTGTCCGGCAGGCGCAGGCACAGTTCCGCCATTTCACGGGGATAGATGCCCCCCTCCACATGATCCGGGAGATGATGGGTTGAACACGTTCGGGAGGAATTTCCGCGTGACGACATTCGGGGAGAGCCATGGCCCGGCCCTGGGCGCGGTCATCGACGGGTGTCCGCCCGGCGTGGAGATCTCGGAGGAGGATATTGACAGGGCCCTCGAGCGGAGGCGCCCCGGGGTCCACCCTTTCTCGTCGCAGAGGAGGGAGGAAGACAGGGTGGAGATCCTCTCGGGGGTGTACATGGGCAGGACGACGGGGACTCCCATCTGTCTCCTCGTCAGGAATACCGATGCCCGACCATCCGATTACGGGGCGCTCGCTGACGTCTTCCGGCCCGGCCACGCGGACTACACGTACCAGGAGAAGTACGGGACCAGGGATTTCCGGGGTGGCGGGCGGAGCTCGGGCCGCGAGACTGTCGCGCGGGTCGCCGCGGCGGCGGTGGCGCAGAAAGTCCTCTCCGGGAAAGGGATCTCTATTGGGAGCAGGATAATCGAGGTGCACGGGGCGACGTCGCCTGAGGGGATGGAGAGGGAGATCGCCGAGGCGGCGCGGTTAGGAGACTCTGTCGGTGGGGTCGTCGAGGTGACCGCGACCGGGTGTCCCGCCGGGCTCGGTGACCCCGTCTTCGGGAAGCTCGACGCCCTCGTCGCGATGGCCATGATGAGCATCGGTGCGGTCAAGGGAGTCGAGATCGGCGATGGGTTCGCCGCTGCACGGATGCGGGGGAGCGAGCACAACGACCAGATGGACGGGAGGGGTTTTCTCTCCAACCATGCCGGCGGGATCCTCGGCGGGATCAGCACGGGCGCGGAGATCGTCGTCCGCGTGGCGGTGAAACCGACACCCTCCATCTCCCGGGAGCAGAGGACCGTGGATACCGCGGGAAAGGAGAGGACGATCTCCGTGACGGGGCGGCACGACGCGTGCATCGTCCCGCGGATCGGTCCTGTCGCAGAGGCGATGCTCGCCCTCGTCCTCGTCGACGCGCTCCTCGGCCAGGAGATGATCCGCTCGTGGACCCCCGGGGGTGGAAAGCCTATATCCACCGGGAGAGAGACCTAACGAAAGGATGACGGAACAGATGCATTTTCGCGGGCGCGATCTCGGCAGGTGCACGGGATGAAGCGGACAGGCAGGCCAGGGGGGGCCAAGCCTGCACTACGGGCGTACCTGCTCGTATCCCTCGTTACCGCGGTCTTTCTCTCGTGCGCCGGGTGCGTCTCCGTGCTCACCCAGGCAGGAGGGGAGGGAGTCGAGGGCGGGGCTGGCAACGCGACAGCTTTGAGAGTGGTCCTCGTCAGGCAGGACGTGGACTGGGGCCTCTCCCGCGGCTGCACCTGGGAGACATCTTTCCAGGTATACAATGCCGGGTCGACAGAGGTGAGAAACGTGCAGCTCCACGTGGAACTCGTCAACGCGGACACGGGGGCTGTCCGGGACGCAAAGGACATCTATGTGGGCACGATCGGCCCAGGCAAAGAGCGGACTGCCACAATCGAATTGGACGGGGAATGCCTCGACCAGTACACCGTCCGTGCCATCCCGATTGCCAATAACCCGTGAGATCTACAAGGAAAAGGGTATCTTGTTGCCTCAGACGAACGGTTCCATGATCTCGCGAGCGCGGGAGATGTGGATCTGGCCCTCGGCAGCCGGGCTCCCCGCGTGACAGAAGACGAAGGACGAACCGAAGAACGGCAGCACCAACCTGGCGAAGGAGAAACGCGACCCCATGACGCTCGTCACTATCGGTTTTTCCGCGTGCAGGGTGAAGGCGAGCAGGGAGAGGACGTCCTCTTCCGATCCCGGGCCCACGACTATCTTCGGGATCTCTCCAAAGGAGGCGAGGTCCATCCTCAACGCCTCGAGCGACCCTGCGTCCGGCATCGAGGCCGTGTGGAAAGACGCTATGACAGTTTTTCCGCTCTTTCGCAGGTCCGGGGCGAAAGACCGGAACGCGCTCTCCACGTCGACGTACGTCGCATACGGGAGGCATGGCCGCAACGTCTCCCACCAGTCGCCGGAGTCCCCCCGGAACTTCCCTCCCTCGGCAGCGCTCCGCACCGTGAAGATCAACGGGACCGGGACGTCCCCGAAAGCCACCCCGGCCTCCTCCTGCGAGAAGGGTCCCGAGAGGTCGAGGCGGATCTCGATGATGTCGGCCCTGCACGCGAGGGCTGTGGGGATGAACGACGTATCCGGGACGGAGGCCACGAACAGCATCGTGGGATCCGTTAAGGGCCAGGAGTCTTTAACCTGACCCCTGTTCCACCTCTTTCCATGAGCGCGCCCTTGAGAGGAACGGAGACCGCAAGGGTACCGGAACTCCTGGCACCCGCGGGGTCCCGTGAAGCACTCCGGGCCGCCATTGCCGCGGGTGCCGACGCGGTGTACCTCGGGGGGAAAAGGTTCGGGGCCAGGCAGTTCGCCGCCAACTTCACACCGGTGGAGATGCAGGAGGCCATCGACTCGTCCCACCTCCACGGCGTCCGAGTCTACGCCACTGTCAATACCCTGATCAGGGAGAGCGAGCTCTCCGAGGCGCTCTCCTACCTCCACGACCTCTATTGCATGGGTGTCGATGGTGCGATCGTCCAGGACACAGGCCTGCTCTCCCTGGCAGGGAAGGCTCTCCCGGGACTCCCCCTCCACGCGTCCACGCAGGCCACGATTGCGACACCGGAAGGAGCAGCGTGGGCAGCCGAGGCAGGGTATTCCCGCGTCATCCTCCCGCGGGAACTCTCGCTTTCAGAACTCGACGAGATCCTCGCGATTCCGAGAGAGCGAAGACCAGAACTGGAGGTCTTCGTGCACGGGGCGCTCTGCTACTCGTATTCCGGCCAGTGCCTGCTCTCGTCGCTCATCGGGGGGAGGAGCGGAAACCGGGGGATGTGCGCACAGCCCTGCAGGAAACCGTACAGGCTGGTGCACATGGCCCCGCATCCGGGAGGCGGGGGGACAACGGTCGAGCCCCTCTCCACGAGCGGCCAGTACCTCCTCTCGACGCGGGACCTGTGCTGCTACCGGGGTCTCGACCGCATCGCCCGGCGGGAGGTCGCCGCCCTGAAGATCGAGGGCAGGATGCGGTCCGCAACGTATGTGGGCATCGTCGTCCGGGCGTATCGCAGGGCGCTCGACGCGCTGCGGAGCGGAAGGGAGCACTTCCTCCAGGAAGACGAAGAGGCGATGGCCCTCGCGTTCAGCAGGGATTTTACCGGGGGCTACCTGCTCGGTGACCCCTGCGTGATGGGGCGCGGGGCCCCGGGGAACAGGGGCCTCCTCCTCGGGCAGGTCCGCTCGGTCGCAGAGGGGGAAGGGCTGCTGGTCGAGCAGGTATCGCGAACGGTCCCCTCGGCGGGAGACGGTATCCTCGTGGCGGGACCCGGTGGAGCGATACGCGGGGGCTTCTCCCTGAAGACCGGTGGCAGCAGGCGGCAGGGCACCCTTTTCATATCGGCTCCCGCGAGGGGAATCCACCCCGGCGACCTCGTCTACCTTACGCGGGGCAGGCTGGGCAGGGAGAAGATGAAATCGATTGCAGGGGGGGGAAGGACACTCCGTCCTGTCCCAGCCGATATCGAATTGTGCATATGCGCTGATGAACCGGTCAGATGGAGTGCATCGGTGACCCATCCCAGGAGGGGGAGGATCCAGATCGCGGGATCTGCGGTGGTAGTCCCTGTCCCTGCACGCACAAGCCCTCTCACCCCGGGGACGGTCCGGGCCCAGATCGGAAAGACGGGGGACTCGCCGTTTACCTTTCGAGATATCTCGGTCCATGTGGGGGAAGGCGTATTCCTCCCCCTCTCCTCTCTCAATGCCGTCCGAAGAGAGATCGTGGACCGGTTGGAACACGAGTGGACCCAGGCATTCCGTCCCCTGGCTGGAGACCTGGGGCGTGCCGAATCCGCTGTCCAAGCGGCTGTACGGGAAAGGGGGACAGAGCAAGGAGAGACCCTCCCCTTCCTGGAGGAGGCCCCACTCCTCACGGTCTACTGCGCCACTCTCGAAGAACTGGAGGGAGCGTGCATGTCGGGGAGCGATGTCGCCTGCTTCGAGCCCACTGCAGGTGAAGGGGGAGGCGACTTTGCCGGTGAAGTCCTGGAGGGGGCGAGGATGTGCAGGGATGCCGGGGTGCACTTCGCCTGGATGTGGCCGCGGGTGGCTCCTTCCGCGTTCGTCCGGGAAGGGCTCGCGAGGCTCCCCGGGCTCTTCCGGGAAGGCGTCACCACTGTCATGATCGGGGAGACCGGGCTTGCAGAGGCGATCTGCGCCCGGGTCCCAGGAATAGAGATCTTCGGAGGCCAGGGCCTGAATATCGTCAACTCCGAGGCAGCGCTTTTTCTCCATCCCCCCATCGCGAGGTTCACCCTCTCGCCCGAGCTCCCGTATTCCGACATCGCTGTGCTCGTGCCCCGCGCGAAGATAAAGTCCATGGAGATCTCGTTCGAGGTGATCTGCCAGGGGAACCTCGAGGCGATGGTGAGCAGGAACAGGCTCCTGACAGATCTTCTCGAGAGGCCGCCATACGGACTCTATGGGTTGCAGGACGAAACGAAACGCATCTTCCCGGTCTACGAGGACAGGCTTGGGCGGACGAGGGTTCTCAACTCCGTGGAGACAGCCCTCGTCGATCACGTCCCCCTCCTCGTCGGTGCGGGTGTCCGGTCCTTCGCCATTGATGCCAGGCGCAGGGGCGCTGCATACATACGGGCAGTCGTTCCTGCTTACAGGGAGGCGCTGGACCTCTCTCGCGCCGGCCACCTCGATCCCGAATCGCTCGCAAACCTGAAGGAGAGAATCCGCGGGGTTGCGAGGGGCGGGCTCACTGCCGGGAACTTCCTGCGTCCAGACTTTTAACGGGGTCCCGGTATCTTCGGAATGGGTTTTTCCCTTTCGGCTCCCTACATCCTGGCAGGAGATCTCACATGGCAAAACCATTTATCCTCGTCAACTTGAAGACGTACCAGGAAGCCAGCGGCCAGAGGGCCCATGCAATCGCGGGTGCAGCGCAACAGGTGGCAGATGAATCCGGGGTGGAGATCGGAATCGCCCCGAGCTACATGAACATCCATCCCCTCTCCATGCACTACACCCTCCCGATCTATTCCCAGCACGTCGATGCAGCCCCGCCCGGTGCGAACACGGGATCTGTCACGGTCGAAGCGATCAGGGAGGCCGGGGCTTCCGGCTCGCTCGTGAACCACTCTGAACGCCGCCTCACCCTCGCTGATATCGAGGCAGTCGTCTCCCGCCTCAAGGGGGCGGGCCTCGTATCGGTCGTTTGCACGAACAACGTTGCGACGAGCGCCGCGGCGGCTGCCCTGGGCCCTGACTTCGTGGCGATCGAGCCGCCCGAGCTGATCGGCGGGAACGTCTCGGTCTCGTCTGCCAACCCGGGCATCATCACCGGCACGGTCGAGGCTGTCAGGAAAGTCAACCCTGCCGTCCGGATTCTGACAGGGGCCGGAATCCACTCGGGCGAGTGCGTGAAGACCGCAATAGACCTCGGGACGGATGGCGTCCTCCTCGCATCGGGCGTGGTAAAGGCGAAGGCCCCCATCGCAGTCCTGCGCGACCTGGTCTCGCGGCTCTAGCGGTTCCGCACGAGGGAGATCAGGTCGTGGGTCGTGATGACACCGGCGACCCTCCCCCCATCCACGACGAGAACGGCGTGGTGGTGTTCGAGTATCCGTATCACTGTCTCGATATCCGTGTCCTTCGGTACGGTTGGAAAACCCGACTCCATGTAGTACCTGACCTGGTCTCCGGGTGGCTTGTGCATCGCCCTGTCGTTGATGGCGTTCAGGATGGCCGCCTCCGATACGCACCCGACAGGGGTATCACCCTCGAGGACGGGGACCTGGGATATCCCGTGCTTTTCCATGATGTCGGCCGCACGCGTGATGGGGTCGTCGATGCCAACGCCGATGACCGGGGTGTGCATGACGCGGGCTGCCGTGATCCTGGGTTTTTCCATCGCGTTGAGGACGTCCACGATCTTCTTCAGTGTGCTCACCCGCGGGTCGACACTCCCCTTCTCTATCCGTGCGACCATCGACTGGCTGATACCGGCCTTCTCCGCGAGCTCGGCCTGTTTCAACCCGAGAAGCTCTCTCCTCGCGCGTATCTCTTCAGGTGTGGGGATGTGCATCGATCGTATTACCCTGGTGCATAGCGGTGGATAAACCTATTGCAGGAATAACTGTCCAGGTCGGAACGAGGGGATACCGGGGGTAATCTCCCTTTCACGAATCCCCTCGGAACATCGCTGGTGCTCGGGGAATCCGTGGTTCACTCTCTCGCGGAAAGGACGAAGACCACCATGACCACTACTGCAAGGACGAACCCGGTCAAAAAACCGGCTGGATACCCCGCCAGACTCATAAAGAGACCGGTAACGAGCGGGCCCGATGACTGCCCGATGTCCATGATGGACGAGAGTGCCCCCATCGATGACCCGATCTGTTCCTTCCTCGCCACGTCGGCGACATAGGCACTGGTCGCTACTGTCGAAAGGGAGAGGCCAATTCCAAAAAGGGCGCTCACAACAAGGAAACCTGCAAAGCTCATCGCGAATGGCACTGCAGCGACGGCCCCGCCTGTGACAAGCAGTCCCACGACGATCTGGATGCGCTTGTCGACGCGATCGGCAATCCTGCCGAACAGGGGTTTGGTGATCGCGATGAGGAGTACCTGGATTGCGAAGATCAGACCGATCTCGTATGCCTCGAAACGGAGATCTGCGAGGTACACTGGGAGGAATGTTTCGAGCGCCCCATAGGCAAAGTAGGTCGCCATATCGGCCAGTGCCGTTGCCCTCAGCCGGCGGTTCGTGACAAAGACCACCAGGCTCTGCCAGAAAACGGAGAACCCTGGAACATCCAGGGGACCGTGCTGCTCTTCGCGGTACATGAGTATAAGAACCAGGACTGGGATCGCTGCAAGGAAGGCAGCGATATAGACCAGGCGATAGGGGAGAAGACCCGGCACTAAGGCAAACGAAGTGAGGACGATCCCGCCAATAAGCGGTGCGAGTGTCCTCCCGATGAGGGTTGCAGAAGAATAGGTGCCGAGCATTTCGGCCTTCGTGGAGGGGAACCGTTCGGCGATAATAGCAGAGATGACAGGACCGAGTATTGCGGTTGCCGTGCCATGGAAAAACCTGACTGGCACGAGCCAGAGCGGGTCAGGGACAACGAGATACAGCAGCGGGGCGAGGAGGAAGACAACTCCGGAGGCCACGAGCAGGCGCCGTCGCCCGATATGGTCCGACAGCACCCCGACAGGAAACGAAAAAACGATCCCGGCAAGAGGTGAAACCGCCGCTATGAGACCAAGAACCGTGTCTCCACCGCCCATTGCCTGGACAAAAAGGGGGAGTACCGGGTTTTTGGATACAGTTGTCGAGAAGATCGCGAAGAACCCGATCAAAGAAAAGTAGAATACGAGGTAGCGGCCTGGACTGGTATCGGGTCCGATCACCTGCGTATCCGGTGACATTGCCTGTGGAGATATGAGATGTCAGAGTATGAAAAGGAGCGGTTGGGGAAAACCCGAATTCGATGGTACGGTGGTCCATGACTTCTGGTCACCGTGCTTCAGGTATCCCTGGCGGCATGCCATTTGCAATGCCCATCTTCAGCGGGAACTGCAGGGAATAACGGAAAATTTCAGGCATACCGGGAGTGAATCGCTCCATGCACTCCTCGATGAGATCCGGAAGACCGTGGAGACTTCCCGGGGGGGGTACATGAGTTCATTATCGTTCGAGCAGCAAACAGTCTTTATGAATGGCATTGCCAGGTCCCGGAAGCGGGGTAGGTGGAGATGGGGGAGTCTACTCCGCCAGTTCCGTCTACCAGTGGAAAACGAGGCCGTAAGAAACAGTCGAGAGCAAAGAATCTCCTTGACCGGTGCCTAAGATACCAGAACGAGATCTTGAGGTTCATGCGGGATTTTGCGGTTCCATTCACGAATAACCAGGCAGAACGGAACCTTCGAATGGCAAAAGTGCAACAGAAGATCTCCGGGACGTTCCGAAGCGAGGAGGGGGCAAGTGACTTCTGCCGGGTGAGGGGATATATCGCAACTGTGAAAAAACATAATCAGTCTATAATAACGGCTTTGGCTGGTGCAGTGAGGGGAACCCCTTTCGCCCCAACCACGGTTCATTTTCCAGGCTGAATAATTACAATTTGATCAGGATTTCCATAATTGTAATCCGGATTAAGGAGGTGAAAAAAATGAATATAAAATTCTTGAAAATCACCGGTATCGCCCTTATTATCGGCATAATCGGAATCCTCGCGGGATTGTCAGTATTCAATGGAATTGAGGCAAATGGACAAGACCTTCCGCCTGGTGTGGAGAATGTGACACGAATGCAATCAACAGGTATCCTGGAGAGCAGTCATAAGCCATCGGAAATCACCAGCGAAATTGCATCCCCACAATCCCCGAAAAAATGACGGTGTATACCGTAGATCGCAACATCTCTGAAAAAGAGTTGCTCCAGATCGCCGACAATCTGGATGTCTCGGATGTAGTGTCAAAAAATCCTTCGGGTCTTATCTTTGTCGGAGAGGGTGATTATAAAATCAGTTTCTATAAGGGAACCATAAATTATTACAATAGTACATCTCAACCGGGGTATTCTCCGGAGTATATCGACTCGCACCTCCCGAGCGACGAGGAAGCGAGAAGGATTGCAGACGAATTCCTCGACCTGCACAATCTCCGGCCCGATGGCACCGTCTTTTACGATATTACCCATGATATCGGGCATTTCATCGATCCCCAAAAAGATGTGAAGGTAAAAAACAGCGAATCGATCAATGTCTGGTACAAACACTGGATCGATGGCAACATGGTCCTGACAGATAAATTGTCTGTGGAGGTAGATGTACATGGACAGGTCAGAAGGATGTTCCGGGAATGGCCACACTACGAGCCATACAAGGAATTTTCCATCATCGGGCCTGAAGAGGCCTACGGGTATCTCAAGGAATCATCAATCGTCATACCGGCCGGGATGAAGAACCCTGAAAAGGCTAGGGTGACGAATGTATCCGTGGTCTACATCGACCATACCATGACCAAAGATCTCGACTATCTCATCCCGGTCTACTATTTCCAGGGAGTGGTGCAGGGTGACGGAAGGGAGGCCGCGTTTTACCAGTGCATCCCGGCAACGCCGGAATTTGCAGCGGAGATCACGTGAGATCACATGAGAAATGGCAGATAAATTACCACTTTTTTGGGAATCATATTTACAAATGCACTTAAAGGATTACTTTGTATCTTGCTTCTACACCCCCTGGTATGATACACGTCGCCGCCCCCGAAGGGTGCCCCGGCGGCGATTCAACAACCAGCAAAACCAGGAACATCATCATGAGCTATAGCAGGTGCGGTCAGATCGAATTCAATTTACCCACTTGAAATGACGAAGAGGGGAATATATTTTAGAAAAATCAGGCCTAGTGCGACATGTTTGTACTCTGCTGCGTCCACATTATTGCGGAGCTTATCCTCAATCTTCCAGCACTCCGCCTCAAAGCCAAGGCAGGCTCAGTTTTGAGATGGTGACTGAACGGGCACAAAAGATCAACTCGTGTCCCCTATTGATGAAAGTGGATATGTCGTTATTGAATAATTCCATTTTGATGTTCAAATAAAAAGACCTTCCAGTCGGAACCGAATAGTTGCAAGCACTTGTGGAGTGGGAGGAGTAAGCCCCCTTCTGTTCGGTGCGGCATTCAGCTCGTGCGCCATACCCGGGCAGGCAACTGAGCAGCCCATGCGCCCTGTTCTGGCTTGCACCCGCAGGGATTCGCCGTTTCATCGAATCCTGCCCTTCCGCGTCAGCGACCCGGGAAGGTTCCATTTCGAAACATCCCCGGGATTGCCCCTCGAAAAAGGGGCTCGTCCGCGTCATTGCTGGGGGCAGGCCGTGTCGTTTCTGTGCCATTGCCGTGACTCTCGCCACCCGCACTTGCGTAACGGCTGCGTGCTCAGCAGGTGGGGGGACTTTCCTCAGCAGCAGGATCCTGCCACCGTCGGCCGCACTCTCCCTCTCCCTATATTAATGCAGCAGGACATTATATACAGTTGATGGAAGCGCTCACCGCAGAAGAGGGCAGGCTGGCGGTCCGGCTCGCCCGCGCCGTGCTCGAGGAGAAGATCGGGAGAAAGCACGTCGAGTACCCCCGGCTCCCGCCGGTCTTCTCGGAAAAGCGCGGGGTCTTTGTCACGCTGAAGAAGGAGGGAGAGCTCCGGGGGTGCATCGGCTTTCCCATGCCTGTTTACCCACTGGGCCAGGCGATCCGCGAGGCGGCCTATGCAGCGGCCATGGAGGACCCGCGGTTTTCACCGCTGCAACCGGAGGAACTCCCTTTCATCGAGATCGAAGTGACGGTCCTCTCGGTCCCGGTCCCCCTCGTATGCAGGGCAGCGGAGCGTCCAGCCAGCGTGAGGGTTGGGACGCACGGGCTCATCGTCCGGGGCATGGGGCGTTCTGGTCTCCTGCTCCCGCAGGTGCCGCTGGAGTGGGGATGGAACGCTGTCGAGTTCCTGGACCACACCTGCCTGAAAGCCGGCCTGCCGCGGGGTTGCTGGAAAGACGAGGGAACCGAGGTCTACACGTTCGAGGGGCAGGTTTTTGCCGAGTAGGAGAAGGACTGCGAAGCAATTCCCTTCTCCCCCGATCTATAAAGATTACGAGGGAGGGAAAAGTTTTCCCGCAGCCATTGTGACAGAATAAAGAGCAGGAAATATCGAGGGTGCCGTGCAAGATGACCATTCTTTTCGAAGTCCTCGAGGAGGATATCGGGGGGCGCCTGGGCAGGCTGAAGGTCGGGGATCGGGTCGCCCGGACACCCCTCCTCCTGCCCGTTGTCAACCCACACCTCAGCCTGGTTCTCCCGGCAGAGATGAAAGACCTCGGTGCCGAGGGCCTCATCACGAACGCATACATATTCTCGCAGAGCGGGGAGTTCCGGGACAGGGCCCTCGCAGCCGGCCTCCACAGCGTGCTCGGGTTCGACGGGCTGATAATGACGGACTCCGGTGCATTCCAGCTCTCTGTCTATGGCGACATCTCCCTGACGAACGAGGAGGTCATCCGGTTCCAGCAGGAGATAGGGAGCGACATCGTCGTTCCCCTCGACATCCCCACACCGCCTTCGGCAGACAGGGCGAGGGCGGAAAGCGAACTCGAGGTCACCATGGCGAGGCTCGGAGAGGCGCGGGCCCTGTGCGGGGAGAGCGGGAACGTTGCAGGCCCGGTCCAGGGCGGGCTCTTCCCCGACCTGCGGGAGCAGGCCGGGAGGGCCGCAGGCGAGATGGGATTCTCCTTCTGCCCCATCGGCGCGGTCGTACCCCTCATGGAATCGTACCGCTACAGGGACCTCGTCCGTGTCGTCATGGCTGCGAAGAGGGGTATCCCCCTCTCGTCCTGTGTCCACCTCTTCGGCGCTGGGCACCCTTCGATGTTCGCGCTCGCGGTCGCAATGGGGTGCGATGTCTTCGACTCTGCTGCCTATGCCCTGTACGCCCGCGAGGGGCGGTACCTCACCCCCTCGGGGAGCGCGAAGATCCAGGAGCTGACCGAGCTCCCCTGTGCCTGCCAGGTATGCCGCAGCCACACGGCCGCGGAACTCCGGCAGTCAGAGGAGTCGGAGCGGCTTCTCGCAATCCACAACCTGGCTGTGAGCCTCGCTGAGATCGCTCGGGTGAGACAGGCGATCTCCGACGGCGTGCTCTTCGAACTCGTGGACGAGCGGTGCAGGAGCCACCCCCTCCTCCTCGATGGGTACAGGTCGCTCCTCTCGCACGGAGAAGAACTCGAAAAGAGGGACAGGGTGAGCAAGAGGAGGTTCTTCTACAGGGGATCCGAGAGCTGCCTGCGCACCGAGGTGATCCGCTACCACGCCCTCCTGGGGCGCCTCGATCTCCCCCCGAGGGTCGTCGTCTCCCTGGACGGAAACAGGAGGGAGGGATTCGACCTGGTCCTCCCCTTCAAGCCGCCCTTCGGCCCTTACCACCCCGGGCTCTGCGAGACGTTCCCCATCGGGCAATGCGAGGTCCCCGCCTGGGACAGGGAGATGGTCGCTGCAGGATGCCGCGGTATCAGGGCGCTCCAGGAGTCGCACCCGGAAACGGTGGTCTCTATCGCCTGCCCGCCGGAATGGCAAGACGTGGTCATGGCCGAGCTCCCCGGAGTGCCGGTGGTCCCGTGAGCACATTCGAGGTCACCAGGAGAGACGGGCTTGCGCGCATCGCGCATTTTTCCACGGAAGAAAGGGACATTTCACTCCCTTCGGTCGAGGAGATGGACGAGATATTCCCCGGCCTTGCAGAATCGAGCATGGAAAATGTCCCCCTCGACGCAGGTCCTGATTTTGCAGCCCGGTATCTCCCAGCAGGCGATGTCCAGCCTATCTGGGTCCACCCCGCAGTCGAAAGGGAAGTCGAGCCAGGGGCCTGCGTCATGGTCCCCTGCTGGCACACGGCCCTGGCAAACCCCAGGAAATACGTCGAATGGCTGGCCGGGTTGAAGGCGCGGCTCCCCCCCGATACAGCCTTCTACGCGCCGGCTGCAGCCCTGCCGTCGAACATCGCCCTGCTCTGCTACACGGGCTTCGATCTCTTCGACTTCACTGCCGTCGACCTCGCGTCGGCGCAGGGTAAATTCTGCCTGCCGGAAGGCATCTTTCCCAGGGACCTCGCCGAAAAAGGGGTCTGTTTCTGTCCCGGCTGCAGGGAAGGCGACCTCTCCGTGCACAACAGGGAGGCCCTCCTTGGTGAGCTCGCACTCGTCCGGGTGCACATCGCGTCCTCGTCGCTCCGGGACCTCGTCGAGAGCCGGTCGCGGATGGATGCGGCCCAGGTCTCCATCGTCAGGCTCCTGGACAGGGAAACCACATTTATTGAACCTTTTATCCCGGTCTCCCGCCCCGGCGTCCTCCGGGCCACGAGCGGCGAGTCGCTCTTCAGGACCGAGGTCCGCCGTTTCGCGGACCGCGTGGTAACCCGGTACATCCCACCCGCCGCGGACGTCGCGGTCCTCCTCCCCTGCTCTGCGAAGAAACCCTACTCCCTCTCGCAGAGCCACAGGAAGTTCAGGGAGGCAGTCTCCGGCAGGGCGCTCGAGCTCGTCGTGACCTCGCCGCTCGGCCTCGTCCCGAGGGACCTCGAGCGCGTCTACCCTGCAGCCCATTACGACGTCCCCGTGACAGGGTACTGGGACGCGGAGGAGAAGGCCTGGGTCTCCAGCGTCATCGCGCGCTTCCTCGGGAAGCACAGGTTCCGCCGCGTCATCGCCCACCTCGAGGGCGGGGCGCTCGAGGCTGCATGCATGGCTGCCGAGAAGGTCTCCCTGGATATGGAGGTCACTCCTTGCGGTGAAAGGCCCGCGTCCCGTCCTGCGCTCGCCGCACTCTCCGAAGCGTTGTCAGGGGAGCGCCCTGTCGCCCACGATATCGTCAGGGCGACTGCATCGTACCAGTTCGACCACGAGGTGAGCACGAAAGGGCTCGGCATCAAGGGGAAGTATCCCGAGATGAAGGTGTTCAGGGATAGAGAACCCCTCTTCTCGCTCGATCCAGCGACAGGGTTTCTCCGCCCGACGTTCGGGGGGTGGAATCTTATACCCTCGGGCTATCGAGTCATGATCGATGCGTTCGTCCCTATGGGAGACATCCTGGCACCTGGAGTCCTCGATGCCGACCCCCGCATAAGGGAAGGGGACGAGGTGTTCGTGGCCGGTCCCCTCGCCGTCGCCACGGGACGGGCGGCGATGCCGGGACCCGAGATGTGCCGGTCCCGGAGGGGTGTTGCGGTGAGGGTGCGTAAGGTAAAGACACCCGGCAGGAAACATGTATGACACTGCGCTTCTCGCGGCAGGGTGAGGACGGGATCTTGGGATACAGGATAATGGAGGCCAGGCAGCTGGCCGAGCGCATTTACCAGGTCTGGGTCGAAGCGCCCCGCGTGGCGCGGAATGCACGTGCAGGCCAGTTCCTCGTCCTCCGTATCGACGAGAAGGGGGAACGCATCCCCCTCACGATATCTGCCGTGGATGGCGACTCCGTGCGGCTCGTATTCATGGCTGTCGGGAAGACCACGCTCCAGCTTTCCACGCTCTGCCCCGGTGACGAGATCATGGACGTCGCCGGCCCCCTGGGGAGACCGAGCGAGATCAGGTACTTCGGGCACTGTGTCATCGTCGGGGGAGGGGCAGGCATCGCGTGCTGCCCGATCATCGCCCGGGCCGCAAGAGCCGCTGGTAATAGGGTCACTGGGATAATCGGAGCTAGGAGCGCCAATTTTCTCATCCTCGAAGACGAGATGGGGGAGGCCTGCGACGAACTCTTCGTCGCCACCGACGACGGGACCAGGGGCCACCACGGGTTCGCTGCCGATCTCCTGAAGCAGGTCATCGCTCGGGAGAGGCCGGACCGGGTCTGGATCATCGGCCCTGCTATCATGATGAAAGTGACATCGGAGGTGACCCGCCCTGACGGTATCCCGACTCTCGTCTCCCTCAACCCGATCATGGTGGACGGGACCGGGATGTGCGGTTCCTGCAGGGTCGTCGTGGGCGGGGAGACCCGGTTCGCATGCGTCGATGGTCCCGAGTTCGACGCCCACAGGGTAGACTTCGACGTGCTGATGGCGAGGCAGAGGACCTATACCGGGGAGGAGAAGCTCGCGCTCGAGCGGTTCTCTGCACACCGGTGCAGGTGCGGCGGGAGTGAGTCCCATGGCTGAACGGCCGCCGGGAGAGCGTGTCCGGGATTTCTCCGAGGTGGACACTGGCCTTTCCTCTGGTGAAGCGATCGCCGAGGCAGAGAGGTGCCTCCAGTGCAGGAAACCGTCATGCGTGAAGGGCTGCCCGGTGGAGATCGACATACCGGCGTTCGTCGCCCTCATCGCAGCTGGCGACTTCGCGGGAGCAGCACGGGTTGTCAAGGAGAGCAACCTCCTTCCTGCCGTCTGCGGGCGCGTCTGCCCCCAGGAAGTGCAGTGCGAGGGCCAGTGCGTCCTCGGGGTCAGGGAGTCGCCGGTCCGCATCGGGGAGCTCGAGCGGTTCGCAGCAGATTACGAACGGGCACACGGGATCCTGTTGCCCACGAGGGCGGAACCGACGGGAAAGAGGGTCGCCGTCGTCGGTTCCGGACCTGCCGGGCTGACTGCCGCGGCAGAGCTGGCCCGCCTCGGGCACACGGTCATCCTCTTCGAGTCGCTCCATGAACCCGGCGGAGTCCTCGCATATGGGATCCCCGGGTTCCGCCTCCCGAAGGAAGTCGTGCGGGCAGAAATCGACCAGCTGAGGGGGATGGGAGTCAGCATCCTCACCAACCACCTCGTCGGGACGAGCGTCCCGGTCAGCGAGCTCCTCTCGTTCGACGCGGTCTTCCTGGGGACCGGTGCAGGCCTGCCGCACTTCATGGGAATCCCTGGCGAGAACCTCAGCGGCGTCTATTCGGCGAACGAATTCCTCACGCGCGTGAACCTGATGCACGCTGACTGCTTCCCCGAGTTCGACACCCCTGTCCGGCGTGCAGGCAGGGTCGTCGTTGTCGGGGGTGGCAACGTGGCAATGGACGCAGCCCGTGTCGCCCGCCGGCTCGGTGCCCGGACGACCCTTGTCTACCGGCGGAGGAGGAAAGACCTCCCTGCGCGGAGGGTCGAGGTCGCGAGGGCGGAGGAGGAAGGAGTGGACTTCGTCTTCTGCGCGAACCCTGTCCGCATCCTCGGTGACCAGTGCGTCACGGGGGTCGAGTGCGAAAGCATGGAGGTGTCCGGGATCGGCGGTTCCAAACGGCCCGAACCAGTGCCCGTGGAAGGGTCGCGGTTCGTCATCGAGGCTGACATGTGCATCCAGGCAATCGGGCAGGGGCCAAATCCCCTCCTCGTCAGGATGCTCCCCGGCATCGAGCGGGGCGAAAGAGGCAATGTCATCGCGGACGCCGAGGGCAGGACGAGCCTCGAGAATGTCTTTGCCGCGGGAGACGTCGCGACGGGTGCAGCAACCGTGATACTCGCGATGGGCGGGGCGAAGAGGGCAGCGCGTGCGATGGACCGCATGCTCCGGGGCTGCTGAACGGAAAGCCAGGCTCCTTCAATCCCCTGCATACCTGGATAGCATTCCCAGGTAGACCTTCGATGTCTTCTCGAGCGATTCTACCGTGACATACTCGTCGATGGCGTGGAGCGTCCGGATCTCGCCGGGCCCGTACTCCACGACCGGAAACCCCTCCTCCCGGAGGTACCGCGCATCGCTGGCGGCCCATTGCACGATGGGTCGCGCGGGCCTCCCGTGCACTTCACTTATTTCCCGGAGAAGAGTGGTGACGAGAGGGGCGTCCGGTGGCGTGAGGCTCGGTTCGGCCAGGTTCGTGACCGTCAACTCGCCGCGTGGAGCGTGCTTTCGCAGGCCCTCGAGGAGAGCACCCGTGTCGCACCCCCAGGGTATCCGCAGGTCGAGCTCGAGCCTGCACTGCTGTGCAACGATGTTCGCCTTCTCTCCCCCCTCGATCTTCCCGGGGTTGTACATCACACGTGTCAGGACCTCGTGGGCGCGGGGCATATCGAGGAGTTCAGCGAGGATGGCAGCGGAGTCCCTGATCAGGCCGCAGAGATCGGGGTCACCGGGGGCGAAGGAGACGTCGTGCAGTTTCTTGACGTAATCGAGCAATGCGTATGCCTCCATGATAGCGCTGACCCCCTTTTCAGGGTAGAGCGAGCCGTGCCCCGGTTCGCCGCGGAACGTGCAGCAGAGCCGCGCGATCCCCTTCTGCCCCACGTTCGGAGAGAGGGGGGGTGTCGGTTCTGCGATGATGCAGTCGCAGGGGACGATGGCCTTCCTGGCAAGCAGTGTGCGTATCCCGTACGTCCCGCTCGTCTCCTCGTCGCAGACGAATGCGAGGTCCGCAGGGAGTTCGCGGCCCGTCTCGATCCATTCCCTGCAGGCCCACAGGACTGCAGCACAACCGCCCTTCATGTCTGTCGCGCCACGGCCGAAGACTTTCCCGCCACGGACTATCCCTGCGTAGGGGTCTATCGACCAGCCGTCCGGAAGCGCAGGCACGCAGTCGATGTGCCCGCAGAAGAGGAGTTTTCCTTTTGGCCTTGCAGAAACGAGGCTGTATCTTCCCCCGCGTCTCCTGATGACCTTCATTTCGAGGCCGAGACCAGAGGCAAACTCCCTCATGAACTCGGTTATATCCCGTGTGTCGCCCGGCGGGTTCTCGCTCTTTATCCTGACGAGCGCTGCACAGAGGTCTGCGATCTCCATCTCTCCCCCTCCTCCGGAAACGGGGTCTACCCGAGCGACTTCAGGAACTCGCCAAAGAGCCTCGAAAGCGACCCGTCCTCGCTGTACAGGCTCTTCAAGAATTCCTTGTCGAAGAACTCCTCTATCATGCGGAAGAACACGTGCGGCCTTATCATCTGCTGCGAGTCCGGGTCGAGGACTATCCGGAAACTCCTGTAGGACGCAGGGTCGTCAGGGTCGTAGATGCGCTGCCAGAGACTCGGCAGCCTGCTGAACCTGTCGGGGTGGTTCTTTGCGAGCCAAATCATGAACGCAGGGAAATTCTGGCGGTCGCCTTTCTTCTCTTCGTCGATCCTCCACCGCATGTACTCCTGCGCCATGATGTTTTTCGGCGACTGGTAAGTATACGAGAGGATGCCGAGGGTGTAGTCGAGGTGGGCGAGGGCGTCGATGAAAAAGAAACGCAGAACAGGGTCCCACAGTGACGTATCTTGAAGCACCAGGGACTTTTCGTAGAGGTGCTCGAGGACCTTTTCGTATTCTTCGTCGACGTTCATGGAGAGAGATCGGAGTGCGGGCAGTAAATACCTTCCGGAAACGGTATTTTCCAAAACGAAAGACGATACGGGGGAAGGATGGACCTGCTACCGATAGTAAGGCTCCCTCCTCCTGACCGCTTCGCGGAAGAGGTCCTCGAGCTCTTCACCTGATGCGCCCCTGATATCCACCAGGTTGTCGGATCGCAGGAGGCAGGGCTTCAGTTTCCCGTCGGATGTCACGCGGAGCCTGTTGCAGTAGGCGCAGAACTCCGTGTTGTGGAGCGGCCTGACGATCTCGACCTCTGCGTCGTCGACGCAGTATTTCTTGCGGTGGTGCATGCGACGGGTGAAGATCTCCATTGCATTCTTCGCAAGCTCCGTCTCCACGTCACGGAGGTCGAGGTGGTGGGTGCAGTCCCGGAACTCGAGCAGCTCGATCAGCTGGAGGACGAGATCCCTGTTGCCCCTGACGTACCGGAGGAAATCGCCGACTTCGTGATCGTTGATGCCGGACAGGATCACCATGTTCAGCTTGACAGGTACCAGGTTTGCATCGAGCGCGGCGTCTATTCCGGCCAGGACATCTGGAAGGGAGTCTTTCCCGGTGATCTTCCTGTAGGTCTCCCCGTTCAGGCTGTCAATGCTGATGTTGACCCGCGAAAGGCCGGCATCCGCAAGATCTTCCGCCATGTCTGCAAGGAGGGTCCCGTTCGTGGTCAGGGAGCACTCCATCCTTTCTGGCACGAGGCTGACAATATCGGCAAGGTCCTGCCGAAGGCATGGTTCCCCGCCCGTGAACTTCACGTGCCTGATCTCGAATGCATCCGCAACGCGGAGGATCTCGGCGATCTCGCCGGCAGAAAGGGGGTCCCCTGGGCGCTCCTCGCCCTCGGCATGGCAATAGATGCAGGAGAGGTTGCACTGCGAGGTCAGGCTCACCCGCAGGTTGCTGACAGGGCGGTCAAACGGGTCCTTCAGCCTCACCATGGCACCCCGCAAAGTTCCTGGCGACAATGTAGATCTCACTGCTCCCTTTCCGGGACGCCTGGCACCGGAATGTCCTCACCGAGTGAAAGTGCTGCCGGGTCTCGTCGAGGAGTGCTGAAAAGTCCTCGCCCTGGAACGATTTCATCACGAGGTTTCCCCCCGGCTTGAGGACCGAGCACGCAAAAGAGAGGGCGTCCTCTCCAAGGCCGATCGCCCTGGCCTGGTCGTAACTCCTGTTGCCCGAGAGCCTGGGTGATGCGTCAGAGAGGACGATGTTGACCGTCCCGAGTATCGACAGTGCCTCCTCCCGCATCGAGGGGTCTGTCAGGTCCCCGACGAGGGTAGTCACCCCCTCCAGCGGGGCGATGGGTGCAAGGTCGATCCCGAGCACCTTTCCCCTGGTGATGCTGCGGGTGACCTGGAGCCAGCTTCCCGGGGCCGCCCCGAGGTCGAGAACGTTGTCGCTGTCGCGGATGAAGTGGAACCTCTCCACTATCTCCTTCAACTTGAAGGCTGCCCTTGACCTGTACCCCTCGCGGATCGCCCGCACATAGACCGAGTCCCTGCTCCACTGCGAACCCATGGCTACCCTTTTTCCGTCACCGAACCGGCAGGTTTTATTGAGATATTATTAAAACATTGATGGAATAGTTATGGTACTACATATTCGGGGTGTACGATGTTAAAAGCAACGATTGATGCAGATATCCTCAAAGAGTCCATCGACGCCATATCCGCCCTCGTCACGGAGTGTCGGCTCCATACCGATGAGAAAGGGATCTCCACCAGGGCCGTCGACACCGCCAACGTGGCGATGGTCTCCCTCTCCCTGAAGAATGAAGCCTTCACGACATACGAGTCCGCCAAGAACGAGCTTGGCCTCGACATCGCGAAATTGAAGAACATTTTCGGGATGATGGGGAAGAACGAGCCAATCAGCCTCGAACTCACCGATAACGGGCAGAAGCTGCGTGTCAGTTTCGAGGGATACCGTTATTCCATCACCCTGCTCGACCCCAATACCATCAGGAAGGATCCCAATCCCCCCAACATCGAACTGCCGGGAAAGGTGGTCCTCTCGGGAAACGACCTTTACAATTCGATAAAAGCTGCAGCCGTCGTATCAGACAAGATTGCTCTTGGAATCGACCCTGCCCAGCAGGTCTTCTACATGGCAGCCGAGGGGGACACCGACCACATCCGGAAAGAGTTCGGTAAGGACGAGATCACATTCCTGAACAACATGGAGGCCAGGTCCCTCTTCTCGCTCGATTACTTAAAAGACATGGGCAAGGTCATGAGCCGTGCGGAGGAGGTGGAGATCTCCATCGGCATCGATCACCCCGTGAAATTCGCGTTCTACATAGCCGGCGGGAAGGGGTACGTCGAATACCTGCTTGCACCCCGTATCGAGGCTGATTGATGCGTGTCTCCCTGGAGACAAAAGATTTCGCAAAATACCCTTTTTTGAAAGAATCGCAGCAGTTCATGCTGCAGGAAAACGAGTCGCTCGACAAGTTCCTGCAGAGGAGTGCAGGAAAGGTCGCCCTGTCCCATGCCGTGGAGAGGGTCAAACGCGCTGTCGCTTTCACTGGCCCCGTCCCGCCTTCATTTCCGATCTCAGACCTCCCGTCGGACCAGCTCGGTGTACGCATGGAGATCACGTCCTTCGTGCTGGCACGCGTCCTCGTCTCGTGTGCACGGGAACGGGCGCTCATGGAGCGGCTCGCCCGTTACGAGGCTCAGAGAGCCCATTCGTTCATCCAGGCAGAGGAAGAGGAGAAGAGGAAGTTCCTCGCAGAGAGGATAGGATTCCCGCTGGAGGGGCTTTTTCTGCCCGTCCCCCGCTACGTCGAGCTGACTGCAGGGATGCACGAGGAGCGCTGGAGGCTCGTCAACAGGGAGGTTACCGGGGGGAAGGTGACCATCAATACACTCGAATCCGAAGAACTCCTCAAGGAACAGATAAGGAAGGGTCTCCTCTCATCCCTGCCCCTCGAGGTACCCGAGTCCCTCTGCTCTTTCGTTGCACCATGCACGGCACAGGTGCAGCAGGAGTTCCAGAAAAGGGTGCTCCGGGACTTCGGGGACGTCGAGGAATCATCGTTTCCTCCCTGCATGCAGGCCATCCTCTCGGCTCTCTCGGGCGGGACGAACATCACCCACGCGGGCCGGTTTGCACTCACGGCATTTCTCCACAACATCGGGATGGGGACCGCGGAGATCGTACAGGTCTACGGCAGGGCGCCTGACTTTGACATTTCCAAGACTCAGTACCAGGTGGAGCACATCTCGGGCAGGGGGGGAAAGGGCACGGAATACACGCCCCCGTCCTGTTCGGCGATGCGTACATTAGGCCTCTGCATCAAACCCGATGCCCTCTGCGGGAAGGTTGCACACCCCCTCTCGTATTACAGGAGAAAAAAGGGGAAAAAAACGGGAGAGAAACCAGAACAGGGCCAGGTCAGGTGATTGCCTTGTTGATGGCAATCCCGGCACCGCTCATTGCGAAGATAAAGATGACGATGGAAAGCAGGTATGCAGTGCCAGGCGCCATGAAAGTGGGAAGTATCAGTACGAGTGCGAGGAGGACAAAGAAGCATATTATTGCAGAGACGATGTCGAGCAGTCGGGCATCCATGTACATACCTGTTGTCCCTGGATTCATATCACTGTTCCTGCCCTCGCCAGACCACCCTGCCGTGTGCCAAACAATTTTTCCAGGCACAGGCCCAAGAAGGTACTGTGATGGCACAGTCTGAGAAGGAGGAAGTCCTGCGCACACTCGAAAATGCCGTGCGCATGCTTCTCGAAGGGATGGACCCCCTCCTGATCCCGGAAGTCGGGTCGAACATCGCGTACGCACTGGCGCATGCAAGGACCCCTGGCGATGTCGCAGCCGTCGAAGGGAGGATCGTCCGGCTGAAAGGGCGTGCCCACGCCGTCGGCCCGGTCGCATTCGGTGCGAGTGATCATGTGGCGAGGATGGTCCTCACGGCCATGAAGTTCGATCCGGACGTCAGGTGCGCGGCAAATATCCGGTATTCCCCGGAGCTGGTTGCAGCATGCGAGGATATACTCCTCTCGGTCTGCAGCTTCGACCGTGCATCACAGCCACCCGGCGTGAAGACAATGGACTGGGGCGTCGCCTCGTGCTGCAGGGACGGAGTCCCGGATGTCATTTACGACAGGGGGGCGGTCGGAAAGGAGCCCATGATCCGGCTCCTCGGCGAGGAACCCGGAGTTATCGTAAACAACATTCTTAAACTCTCCGCGCGAATGGATAAAGACTGAAAAGAGGGATGAGTCCATGGGAATCAAGCCCACCTATATCAAGGCCATCGGGATGGAACTGCTCGCCCACCACGGGAAACGGTTCACGGGGAATTTCGACGAGAATAAGCAGACGATTACCGAATTGACCAATATCGAGAGCAAGAGAGTGAGGAACCGGGTCGCCGGCTACATCACCAGAAAGGTAAATACCCAGAGACGCTGAATACCTCTCTCGTATGTTCGAGGGAGTCATTCCGGCAATCATCACTCCTTTTCTTCGCAATTCGACCCTTGACCTCGATCTTGACGGTCTCAGGTCCAACATCGAGTTCCTCCTCGAGAACGGCGTGCATGGTATCGTCCCGTGCGGGTCGACGGGGGAATCGGCAACCCTGACGTTCGAGGAGCACGAAAAGGTGATCGAGGTTGCCATAGAGGTGGCAGGAGGCAAGGTCCCCGTCATTGCCGGGACCGGGTCCAACAATACCGCGGAAGCGATCCGGCTCACGAAGGCTGCAAAGGACATGGGCGCCGATGGCGTACTCGTCATCAGCCCCTATTACAACAAGCCGAACAGGTCCGGCCTCGTCAAGCACTACACGGCGCTCGCCGACCAGGACTTCCCCGTCATCATGTACAATGTCCCGGGGAGGACCGGGCAGAACCTTCCCCCGGACCTGGTCGCCGAGCTCGCCCGTCACCCCGATATCGTCGGGATCAAGGAGGCAAGCGGCGATATCGGGCAGGTTTCCCGCATTATCGAGGCGACACTGGACGAGGACTTCGTTGTAATTTCAGGGGACGACAACATCACGCTCCCCGTCCTCGCCCTCGGGGGGGCGGGTGTCATCTCGGTTGCCGCAAACGTCGAACCAGCACGCATGGTTGCCATGTTCGAGTCGTTCTGCGAGGGAGATCTCGAGGAAGCCCTCGACATGCACTACGCACTCTCTCCCCTGTTCCGGGCCATGTTCATCGACACGAACCCGATCCCCGTGAAGAAAGCCGTGGAATTGCGTGGGATGGCAGGCGGCCCCCCGCGTCTCCCCCTCGATGAACTCGACGCTGAAAAGACGAAAAAGCTAGCGGAGGTCCTTTCCACCTATGATTAAAATTGTCATCTGCGGTGTCCTGGGCAAGATGGGGTCGACTGTCGCACGGTTTGTCGATGCAGCACCAGACCTCACCCTCGTCGGGGGAGTCGACTTGAAGCCGGGCGAAGCATTCGGGGCGCGGGTCGTGGCCGCGGGGGACATGGCCTTGCTCCTCGAAGAAAGAAAGCCCGATGTGGTCATCGACTTTACGGTTGCATCCGCGGCAGTCAGGAACGTGTCGACCGCTGCGGCGCACGGTGCCGCGGTGGTGGTCGGTACAACGGGTTTTTCGCCCGAACAGAGGGCAGAAATGGCCAGGGCCATCGAGGGTCGCGTGCCGGCAGTGATATCCAGCAATTTCAGCATCGGTGTCAACATCTTCTGGCAGCTTATCAGGGAGGCCGCACGCCTCCTTCCCGACTACGATATCGAGGTCATCGAGGCGCACCACCGGTACAAGAAGGATGCCCCGAGCGGGACGGCAAAGACGATCGTCCAGATCCTCGAAGAGGAAGTGGGTGAACGCCCGAAAGTATACGGCCGCGTTGGGATGATGGAGAGAGGAAAAGAGATCGGTGTCCACGTCATCAGGGGAGGTGACATCGTCGGTGATCATGCGGTTCTTTTCACAGGGAATTTCGAGACCATCCAGGTCTCTCACCGGGCGCATGACAGATCTGTCTTCGCCCAGGGGGCCCTGAAAGCGACCCGGTGGGTCGTTGGGAAGAAACCCGGGATTTACAGCATGAACGATGTCCTCTCGCTCGCCAGACCCTTGACAAATGACTAAATGGAAACCTATATTTTTTCATATTGCCCAAAATTATGGCTGGAAAGTGCGATTATGACTGCCGTTGTTGACAAGGATAAATGTACCGCCTGCGAAACGTGTGTTGATGAATGCCCTGCTGCCGCGATAAGCATCAATGACGGGAAAGCGAAGGTAGACAAGGACCTCTGCGTAGACTGTGGCTCCTGCGTGGACGTCTGCCCGTCCGAGGCCATTCACCTGGAATAAAAATCAAACCCTTTAATTACTCCAATGCTGTAGCTATTTTTCACCTATGATACGCGTTGGAGTGCTCGGTGCAACAGGAGCGGTGGGCCAGCGTTTCGTCCAGCTCCTGGCACAGCATCCCTGGTTTGAACTAGCTGCGCTGACGGCGTCGGACAGGAGTGCAGGGAAGCGGTATGGAGAAGTCGTGAACTGGAGGCTCGATGTCCCTTTCCCAGGGGAGATCGCAGACATCCCTATCCGCACGACCGCGACGGAGAGCCTATCCGACGTCGACCTGGTCTTCTCAGCCCTCCCGGCTGAAGTTGCGGGGCCGGTCGAGAGTGCATGTGCCGCCGCAGGCATGGCTGTTTGCAGCAATGCAAGCTCGCACAGGATGGACCCGCTCGTCCCCCTCGTGATCCCCGAGGTGAACCCTGACCACCTGGCACTGATAGATGCACAGAGGGACGCAGGGAGGGACGGTTTCATCGTGACGAACCCGAACTGCTCGACCATTGTCATGTGCCTCTCCCTCGCTCCGCTTCGGCAGTTCAAATGGACCGATGTCAGGGTCGCCACCATGCAGGCCATCTCCGGGGCCGGGTTCCAGGGCGTTCCGGCCATGAGCATCTGCGACAATGTCATCCCGTATATCGGCTCGGAGGAGCAGAAGATGGAGACAGAGCCCCTCAAGATCATGGGGTCCCTCGAGGGAAAGTCTCTCAGACCTGCACCATTCAGGGTCAGTGCGAGTTGTCACCGGGTGCCGGTCCTGGATGGGCATACCATGGCAATCTGGGTCGACATAAAGGAATCTGCAGAGAAGGTCGGGAAGGCGTTCGCGGATTTTTCACCGCCTGTCAACGGGCTCCCTTCCCTCCCGGAGAAATCCATTCTTCTCCACGATGAACAGGACCGACCCCAGCCCAGGCTCGACAGGAACCGGGGAGGCGGGATGACTGTCTCTGTCGGGAGGGTCCGGGATGGTATCCGGTACGTGGCGATGGGGCACAACACCATCCGTGGTGCAGCAGGAGCATCGGTCCTGAACGCCGAACTGATACACAAGAAAAAATACCTCTGATGAGGGGGCCGTCTGGATGTTGAAGGACAACACAGTATTCGTGGGGAACAAGCCAGTCATGAACTATGTCCTGGCAGTCGTGACCCAGTTCAACAATGGTGCAAGAGAAGTCTCAATCAAGGCCCGTGGGAAGGCCATTTCAAGGGCGGTGGATACCGCGGAGATTGCATTGAACAGGTTCCTCGAAGGAGTGAACAAAAAGCAGATCACCACCTCGACCGAGGTTATCGATACCGACAGCGGAAAGACCAATGTCTCCAGCATCGAGATTGTCCTTGCTGCGACAGGGTGAATGGTACCGTGGGGTCTTCCAGTTCATTCGAGTGGTATGGGGTTCCGTGTCTCTCACTGCACCAAAGGATCCCCTCACTTCCCATCGGACCGTTTCCATGTTCAATCTGGGTGGACCAAAAAGTCCCATGGTATGGACTTTTCCTTTTTTTCAAAGATCCCCGACTTCAATTTCCTTTTTGCTATGGTTCCTTGAAACAGTTCAACCATCTTCAGGCGTGATCAGAAAAGATATTAGAGGAAGGTCTCAATACGTACGGGAGAGACATGAGGGGAGTGACTGTCGCAGTTACGATAGGGTTTCTTCTCTTCTTCCTTGTTCCTGTTACTGCAGTAAACGAAGACAAGTACGGGTATATTACCGTCAAGGATATGAAGATCACACTCGATGACGGGGAAGCATACATCGATATCCGTTATAACCTTGACGAACCCACGAGGCTGATCGTCCTGCTGTTGGGGAAACAGGACCTCAAAAACCGGCTTTTACGCGTGCTCAATTACGAAGACGCCGAGGTTGTACATATCGGGATGGACCAGGCCAGGCTCATCGTGAAGGATGTGTCCTACAACTACGGCAGGGGTGTCTACTGGTTCCCTGCCCACAGGTTCAATATCATGGTACCGTCCCTGCAGGTAATTACTCCCCAGACCACGCGCGTATTCATGTCAACGCGGGAGATCCCCAATGGTATAGGGTACTTCGACAGTCCTGAATGATTTTCTCGGAACTTCGCTCTTATGAGTGGGTCATGAAGGAGGAGTGGGATCTGCAGCCCCCCGTGCGATGCACCCCGCCGCCCCTGGAGGGCGCCTCGGCTGCAGGTCAGGAACCAGCAAAACCAGGAACAGCATCATAATCCTATAGGCCCGGGTGATCCAGACTCACTTATTCAAACCAGGCAATGAACATCCGGAAGCCTTGAAAAGTACTGTGAGAGGGATTTTTTCCCAGCAAGGGACAGGGGTTTTATCCCCCTAATCACAGCAACTTGCCGTGGGAGTTGAGAAGACGATGCTTTTGCCGGGATGCTTCCCGGTTCATGTGGTTCCGGGTCTTTCCTCAGCAGAGAGGTACTTGGAGAGGTAATGTTGTACCCCGATACCCGCGAGGGCACAGAGAAGTCCGCCCAGTGTCCCGTAAAAGATGTATCCCAATGCAGCACCGGCGTCATAGGGAAAGTCAGGGATATTGTTCATGGAGATTGCATAGATGCAGGCGCCGTAGGCAATCAGCCCGACTGCACCGATGAAGAACGGGAACACGATAACCTTTGAGGCTGTCCCTGTCGTAAAAAAAGTTGTCAATGATGATGCCTATT
>JAKPSJ010000140.1 GCA_029555345.1 Methanobacteriota archaeon
TCACTGGACCCCGGGGAGGGACATCCTGGCGGGGGAAGATGTCCTCATCCCGAGCAACGCTGTCTTTTATCCCTACGACTCGCGGGGCCTCGTGGTGCAGCTTTTCCAGAGCGACCCTGTCGGACTTGCCAGTGGAAACGCGAGGGAGGAGGCGATCCTGCACGGTCTCCTCGAGGTTCTCGAAATGGATGCCCTCAGCCGTGCGGAACGACAGAGGGATATGGGGAGAAAGATTGCAGTCGATATCCCGGGACCTGCGCGGGACCTCCTCGAAAAGTTCGAAAGAGCTGGAATCGATATCCACCTCTGGTTCCTCAAGGGGCGGACGCGGGTCCCTGTCGTTGCCGCGGCATCCGACGATACCGGGGCAAAGGACCCGGGGCTCCTCGTCATGGGATCGGCCTGCCACCCCGACCCGGAGATCGCGGTCGAAAGGGCGCTTCTCGACGTTGCCTTCTCCCGGGCGTCCTACATCGGGGGCTGGCTGTCGTCGCCGCAGCGTGACATGCTCCTCGCCCATGCAGGTTACGAGCGCATGAAACGGATCAACCGCGAGTGGTTTGCGCCTGCCCAGTCGCTCGCGCTCTCCTCGATCCCCGGTTGCAGCACCCAGTGGATAGACGAGGACATTGCCCTCATCCTCGATGATCTCCAACGCACCCTTGAGCGGGTCTGCATCGTCGATATGAAAGCGGCACCCCTCCCGGTCGTCAGGGTCGTCGTCCCCGGCCTCGAGGTCTCGCACCTCCACAAGGACCGCCGGGTGGCAGGGCAGTGACCGGTGTCCTGTGATCACCCCAGTCGCAGCGCTTTTTCCTTGCACGGGTCGGGCAGAGATAAACTTTCAGATAATCACTTTTTGAAGGAGGCGTGCGATTCTCTTCGTGCTCTCCCTCGGCCGGAGTCCAGGCGGAACGGGGCATGGCTCGTCCTGCTGGAGTGCATCGAAGATGCAGGCGACCGCCTTTCCCAGGGACGGCCCATACCCCCCTTCCAGGACGAGTGCGAGCGGGCACGAGGCAGCTTCCCGGACCATGGAACAGAGGAGGCCGAAATCTTCGGGGGCGAGCTGCATCCCCCCCTTGGGATCGTCGTGCAGGGGGTCCTGCCCGGCCGAGATGATGACAGCATCCGGTTCGAAATGGAGGAGTGCCTCGCAGAACACCCCGGCGAAGATGCAATGGTAGTCCCCGATCCTCCCGCCGGCTGGGAGGGGGGCGTTCAGGGAAAAACCCTTCCCCCTTCCCGCTCCCACTTCATCGATCCAGCCGGACCAGGGGAATATATTGGCCTGGTGGATGGAGCAGAAGAGGACGCGGTCGCTCTCGTAAAATATCTTCTGGGTACCGTTCCCGTGGTGCAGGTCCCAGTCGATGATCGCGACGCGTTCCACCCGGTCGAGCGCCCATGCGGCGGCGACCGCGGCATTGTTGAAGAGGCAGTATCCCATCGCGCGCCCGGGTTCCGCGTGGTGGCCGGGAGGGCGGACCAGGGCAAAACAGGATTCGCCCGAGAGGGAGCACCTGACTGCCGCAATCGATGCACCGGCAGCCAGTGACGCGACCCGGAACGACTCCCCGGTCACGTACGTGTCCATGTCGAGGTATCTCCTGCCGCCGTACGAGCTGAGTTCCTCGATCATGCGGATGTGCCTCGGGTCGTGGACCCTGGCGAGGTCATCGAACGTTGCCGGTTCGGCGGGGCGCCTCTTGACAGACGGGGGAATATGGGCTATCGCGTCAGTCAGGCGCCGGCTATTCTCCACGTGCCATTCCAGGTCGTGCTGCGTGAACGTCTCGTCCGTGATGACAGAGCACCGGGCTGCCATTCACCCGACCGGGAGCCCCTGCATGACTGCATCCTCGGGGACCTCGATCTCCCTCCCTGTCCCGGCGATACGGTACTTCCCTTTCGTCTTCACCTCGTAGGGGGACCCCGTCGTGGCGTAAGGGACGACGAATACGCCGTCCCGGCTCTCCTGCCGGTACGTGAATTCCCTGCCGGTGTTCGTGACAACGTCCACTTCGATGGTCCCTTCCCCTGCGATGCGGGCACCGGGGACGTACTCGAAGACCTTGACGTACTTCAGGTCGAGGGACGAATCATTTGAGTACCGCGCCAGGACGTTCGTGGGGGACTCGTGGACGAGCCGGTAGTGTTGCAGCGCAGGCACTTTGACGACAGGTGTCATGATATCGGGAGAGAGGACGAGGGCACGTCTCCCGGGTGCTGCATTCCTGTTGAATGCATCGGCAGCTTGCCATGCAGCCGCTGCATCCATGACCTGCGCCCCCGTGGCAACCGGGTATGCAGCGCGCGTCTGGTCCACCTCGATGTAGTAGGCCTGCCCCGCTTCTGCCATGGAACCATCGAAGTTATGGAGACGCGAGATCATGGTCACGAAATACGGCGCCTCGTACATATCGACTGATGTATAGGTCGTCCCTGCCCCGACCTGGGCAGGTGCGAGGACGGTCTCCATGTAAGGCGATATGCCTGCACTCGAGTTGAACCACGTCGCCATCGCCCAGAACTTGCCCGTGTCCATCTCGACGTCCGTCATGACGTACCGGACACCGAGGGTCTTTGCAATCGCGCTGTTCCTCTCGTCGTCGGTCGTCATGAAGAACGCGGCCGCACCGTTCTCCCCTGCCACCCCCGACTGGAACGGGTTCGCATTCGGGATCCTCTTGGCGATATACGTGATCATGTGCCCGTAGTCCCACCAGGACATGACACCATAGGACTCCGGCGGGTACTGGAATGTCTCCTTGTCGTAGATGCGATAGTAGTCGATACCCGGGTCCGGCGTACCTGTCCCCATCCACTCGAGTGATTCCCGCCAGTCGGGGTTCATGCGGAGGGCCCCGGATGATGCGACGAGCAGCTCGTACTGCACCGATCCTCCGATAAAGAGGATTGCGCATGCGCAGAAGAAGGCCAGCAAGAGGATGTTGAGATAGTTTGGTTTTTTCATCGCGGCAGGTTTCGGTGCGGTTTTCTTCGTTTTTTTTTCTTTTGTACAGCCCCCTCTTCTGCAGGTGTATCCGGTTGTTTTTTCGGTGCGGCACGCATCCCGAGGAGCCGTATATCGGGCCAGGTCCGGTCCAGGAAGAACCCAAGGGAGACGCCGCCGAGGAGGGCGATGTTCACGGCGATATAATATTCATACCTCACCTGCCGGAATGCCGCGATGATGATGAAGAGGGACCAGACAAGGACAAAAATATGCTCGGGTCGGAATTCCTTCCAGCTCCGGTAAAGGA
>JAKPSJ010000148.1 GCA_029555345.1 Methanobacteriota archaeon
ACCTTGTCCCCGACACCGAGAGCGGTGCCATAGACCAGCCACTCGCCCCACATGGATATATCCGCGGGGGAGTACTGCCGGATGAGGGCGAGGTCAGAGAGGAAACGTGCGAATGCGTCCCATTCCAGTTTCTCCCTGTACCCGTCGCCCTTCCAGTGCCCGAAGAGGGTGGAGGGAAAGGCAAGGGCAATCCCGGACTGGACGATCGCCCCGGCGAACAGGATAACGGCAGGTCCGAGCAGGTGCGACAGGACGGGCACGATCACCAGGGCCATGACCGATACCGCACAGAACGCAATCGCCACGAAGAGCAGGGGGAAGACGTGGTCCCTCCCGTCGACCACGTACTGCGCAATCAGGCGGGGGTCGGACTTGCGTGTCATGGACATGAGGTCCCGCTGGTACCGGAGGAGCATCTTCTCGGTCGAAGGGTCTCTTCTCGCCTGCCCGACAAGGTGCTGGAGGTGCTCCGTGTCCACGGTTCCACCAGCCCCTATCTCTTCCAGGAAGCTGAGCACCCTCTGCTCGTATGCATCGGCCCCCTCCTTTCCGTGCACCGCGATCACGAGGCCCTTTCCTTCGGGTTTCTCCTGGATCGTGATGAGGTTGCGCCGGTTTAGGTCGAGGAGTGTCGCGAAAAATCCATCCTCGTCGAAAGTCATCGGGTCGCCTTTGAAGAGGAGGTTGACTGCCCAGGGTTTCATCCCGGGGTTTGGGGTGAAGCTCAGGTACTCCGGGACCGAGAACTCCTTCTCCCTGCCGTACCGGCGGTAGAACAGGAGGAGGACGACGGGAGTGAGGACGACCGATGCGATGCCCAGCGCGAAGAGTGCATAGGCACAGTACAGGGGAAGGATGTGGGTGAACGGGTTTGCAGCATGCGTTCTTCCAGGAACGTCCTCCACGTACTGCGGGAACCCCTGCAATCCCCCCATCTCATACACGGGGAAGAGTGTCTCGACCCCGAGGACCTCGTCGGCCGCGACGCTGCCTGTGATGATGACACGGTCGCCTTCCCGCACGACCGAGAGGCCTGGAGGGTGGGCGAAGACCTCGCCTGCGTACCGTGCAGGGAGCTGTATCTCCAGGTGGCGGTAGGGGATGTGGCGGTCGACGAGCCGCAGGTTCAGGTGGGCAATGCTGTCGTCATGCTCAACGGGCGGATGGAGGAGATACGTGTAAGAGACTGTATACGTCCCCCTCTCGAAATAGGCAGGGTTGTAGATGCCGACCTCGTTTCGTTCCGCCACCCCCTCGACGAACCTGGTGTACGCAGGGTTGTCATCATGGAAGAGCGTCACCTTCCCGGACCAGTCCCGGATGTACCCAACGGTCCCCGGGGGTGTTTCCATGCCGACGATCTGGATGTGAGGTACATCGAGGACCTGGGTGGAGAGCGGGTCCTGCCAGAAACGGTAGAGCATGCGGTAGTTCCCGCCCTGCTTCACCTCGTACGTGTAGGCTTCGACAAAGGTGCCGTTCTCGTGCAGCGTTGCCCTGTAATCTGCAATCACAAGGTCCCCTTCAAAGAGTGCCGGCACGAGGAGCGCGATAGCTATCGTCACTGCCCCGATGGCAGCAGTGACGACCAGGAGGAGGACGATATCCTTCTTTTCACCTTCGAGCGCCATTTCTTCAGAACGTGATCCTGGGTGGGGCCTGGATTGCCTCCTCGAACTCCAGGTAATCGAGTTTCGAGAGGCCGAGGAGCCGCGCGATGATGTTGGACGGGATGACGTCGCAGAGGGTGTTGTACTGCTGGGAGATATTGTTGTAGGTATACCTCTGCCGGGCGATCTCGTCCTCGACACCCCTGACCGAGTCCATCAGGGTCATGACTGTGCTGTTCGTCTTGAGGTCCGGGTAGTTCTCCGCAACCGCGAAGAGCCGCCCGAGGAGCGAGCGTGACTCCCTCTCGATCTGGTTGAGGTCCCCCGGCCCTGCGGCCCCGACGCTCGCCCGCATTGCCGTGACCTTCTCGAAGGTCTCCCGCTCGAATGCGGCATAGCTCTTGACCGCACCCAGGAGCTGCTCGATCATGTCCAGCCTTTTCTTCATTGCGACCCGTATCTGCCCGAGGGTCGCTTCTGAAGAGTTCTTCAGGCTGAAGAACCTGTTGTAGATGCTGACGAAGTAGAGCACCAGGCCCACCGCGATGACGATGAGGATGCCGATGACGATCCAGGGAATGAGGTCACCAAGTGCCATGGATCATCTTTCACCCCGGGCATCATTAACTTCCCTCACGAAAAACACCCGCCTGGCATTGTCTCCCGGGACCGGGTGCAGGGACCTGGAAGAAGATGGTACAGCCGGGGAAACGCGATCTGCATCACCCCATGCCCTTTCGCGACCCCATTCGCCCGTGCAAAAAAAACGCGGAGGGATTCCCGACCTATCGCGGCACGAACCTTCCCACCACCCGGAGTTTCCCCCCCTCGAGGTAGTGGACGAGGACCGCCGACCCAGGGGGATACACGAGGTCTTTTTCCGAGCGGAAGGTCACCTCCGGCTTCTTCCAGTCGCCGCTGTTGTTCACGTAGGCGACCTTGGCAGGGACGAACTGCATCCAGTGGCCGAGGTACACGACCATCTGTTCTTTCAAAGGCCCGGGCCAGTAGCGGACGAGTTCTACCCGGCCGTTCAGGATGCTGGAGACGACCAGGCTTGGATCGTTGGAGAGGACGTGCCCCCGGTCGAGGTCATCGGCCTCCACTCCCTTGAGGGCAAGGCCGACCCTGTCCCCGGCTGCCGCCTCTGTCACGTCATCGTCGTGTTTCTGGATGGAACGGACATGGGCGACCCTGCTCGTCGGGAAGACCCGGAGCTCATCGTGGACCCTGATCCTCCCCTCGGCCACCCCTCCGAGCACGACGGTGCCCACCCCCTTCACCGGGAAGAAATGGTCGACAGGGACCGACCCATGCTGCATGCCCACGCCGCGGGCAGGCTGCTGTTCTGCCAGGAGGAGGAACGTTTCGCGGAGCTGGTTGTGGTCGTCGGGCACGATTGGGTAGTTCCCGACGACGGTCCCCTTCACGAGAGGCATCACCTGGTCGGGAGAGAGGTAGTTCAAAAGGACCATGAACCCCTTCCCTATCCCTGCCGCATCGAGCATGAGCACGGATTCGCCAAAAGCGGGCGTAATCTCATCGACGACCAGGAGGGCCATCTCTGCCATGGACACAGCGAAAAAGAGCGAGGAGACCCTTTCCGGGTATCTGCTGGGCTCGATGTAGGTGACGGTGATCCGGTCCCTCTTCTGGTTGTAGAAGGTGAGGTCCGATGCTGTCCCCTTCTTCCCGAGGTGACCGGCATAACCCGCAGGCCCGATGACCGCAACTGTGAGGTTCGGCATGTGTGGTATTTGGACGACTGGGAATAAGAGTATGGGGTATTATTAGTGCGCCCGACGAGGCCATTCCTTGTTACGAGGTTAGATACGTATTATTTATTTTGGCGATTCATTCAGTTTAGCACAAGTTCGGGAGAAAAATCTAATTTAAAATACAACAATCTTTTTTTCTGTTTTATGCGTTGAAGGATATCCTCTATCATGCCCTCTATCATGAAAAAAAATAATCTGTTTAAAAGGTTAATTTTTTTTATCCAGATTGCTATCGGGATACTATTGATATTCTTTATCTTGTTCTTTATTACAGCCAAATCTTTTGTTAATAGTCTTTATATGATCAATCTATGGTTTTTCTTCCTCGCAATCTCCTGTTATTTTCTCAATAATATCCTCATGATAATACGTCTCAAACGTGTTCTTGCACATCTCGGACAAAAACTTCGATTCAAATTTGTTTTCTGGGCACACATGTCCGGCATGATACTATCTGATTTCACTCCGCTAAGAAGCGGCTATTTTTACACGGCTCATGCCTTGCACAAGAAAGGTATACCTCTGGAAGCGGGGACAGCCGCTATAACTTCGACCTATGTTTATGATCTCCTTTTCAAAATCACTGTAGCGACCGTTGGTCTCGTATACCTGTATATCACTATCCTATCCCCTGCTATGATAATCTCCCTTGTTCTCGCAATTGTTCTTGTTATAGTAATTCTTTCTGCTTATTTCATTGTCCTGTATCCATCGACTACAGTGAAGCGTTTCATGGAGGGGGGGAGAATCAGGCAGAATGTTTTGAAAATCGGAAAATCCGGGAGGGATATCCAGCATCTCTTCCCCTTCATATTGACTATATCATTCATTGGATGGATCCTTCGCGGGTTGCAGTGGCTTTTCATAGGTCTCTCGCTTCATTTCGTTTTCAGTTCATTTCTTGATGCCTTTTTCTTGAGTCCCCTCCTTACACTCTTCTCCCTTATTCCCCTCACCCCCGCGGGAATTGGTATCCAGGAATCAGCAATAATAGGATTTTTCTCACTGATTGGGATTCCTGCTGCCTTATCTGCCTTATTTGCCTTCCTTGTCAGAGGATCAGAAATCATTGTGGATTCTATAGGTTCAAAGGAGTTTTTCAGCAGGATTCTACATAGGGAAGACCTCATTTCCCATTATCAGACTCAAGAAGGGGACATTGATGAAAAGGCTTTTAATTCCAACATTCTTGTCCAACGGTATTTCCAGCAAAGAAAAACCAATATGATAAGAAAATATCTCGAAAATTCAAAGCCTGACGTTCTCTTGGACATCGGTTGCGGTAGCGGCGTTCAGCTTCGAGAGTTACAGCAGGTAACTGGGGGAATTTCCATTGGCATGGATATCAATAGAAATGTTCTGCGCTATGCTCGTTCCAGGAATTTGCCCAATACAGAATTCATACAAGCAGATGTACATCATCTTCCAATCAAAAGCTCGTCCGTCAGGGTTATCGTCTGTGCAGAGATTATCGAGCATCTCCCAGAACCCCAGATGATGCTGGATGAGATAAATCGGGTATTGAAACCTGGCGGTGAGGTCGTTATCACCACTCCCAACGAATGCTCCATTTGGGGACTGTATGAATTTTTCTGGGATGTCCTTGGTCGTGGACGCGATTATGGGAGGACGCATCTCAAATTTTTCACTGTTCGCGAACTCCAATATCACTTCGGAAATTTCTCGACCTGTTCATCGGAGACTATCTTCTTCCTCTCCCCTCTCTTCGCCCTTTTTAATAATATGACAATTCTCGATTTAGGAATGAGGTTTGATCGGTTCTTTGAGCGTCACGGATTAGGGGTCTCAATCATATTTTATGCTAAAAAATGAGGGCGGTTTGAAAGCGGTTCCCTGCACTCGAAAGCAGATTCTATTAATGAGTGAGATTGAAAATAAAAGGATAAATATAATCTCAGTAGGTAGTGATTGTTATCGTAGAGCAAGGAAATAATGGTAACTTCAGAGAAAAACAAGATATATATAATTTGACTGTTTTAATTCCGACGTTCAACGAGAGTGAAAATGTCTCCAAAATGATAAAATCAGTGGACGCTGTGTGCAGTATTGCCGGGATAACATGCTTTATATTAGTGATAGATGACAATTCACGTGACGGAACAGGAGAGATTGTTCATAAATTAATGAACACAAAAGATAACCTTGGCCTAATTGTAAGACACCATAACCATGGGCTGTCCCAGTCTCTCTACGATGGGCTTCTGGCTGCTCCAACCACTTTTGTCCAATGTATTGATTGCGATTTTTCTCATCCTCCTGAGTTGATACCACTTTTCTATAAATCACTCTCCGAAGAGAATTGCGATATTGTTATCGGAAGCAGATATTTACCTGGAGGCGGGTCTATGAACTGGCCATTATCAAGGCGAATCCTCTCCTATGGTGCATCTATTATAGGAAGATTAGTAATTCCCTTGGTCCATGATTCTGGAAGCGGCTTCTTTGCCATCAATACTCGTGTACTATCCGGGGCCCATCTAACGCCTCGTGGATTCCGCATGTGTTTCGAGATACTCGGAAAAGGCGAATGGAAAAAAGTCAAGGAAATCCCCTTCATTTTCAGAAACCGGGAGGTAGGGAAGAGCAAGTTGAAGCCTCTGATCATCATCCAATTCCTTATACAAACCCTGGATATCATTCAATACAATCTGATATTAAAGAAGAGCAAGAATATACAAATGGCTTGGAGGATGCATTTGACGAAAAATTATGAAATGAAAGTATAAATATTTGTATAAGATCCTGCAAATCTTGCATTCTCCTGTAACCATTTAAAAGCATCTCCCTCTGGGTTGGCTGCGGTGATATCTGCTGTCACTATATAATAAATAGAATTATTTGCCTTCATCTGTAAAATGGTCTCCAATTCTTTGGAATTTGTCGCTCCGAACTGAATAGTCCCATCTGTGGAGTTCTTGTAATAGTAATTGAACGGGAGATTAAGATAAGGGGGAACCAACACGATAAAATCGCCATTCTTCGTATTTTCTGCTATGGTGTGGGTATATGTTCTCCAATCTTCTTTTGTGAGGTTCTGATAATATGCAAGAAGGGAGGGTAAATTTACACACATGATCGCAATAATAAGTCCAAGGATTATCCATTTTCTTGGATTGAGATGCTGAATCCAGGTATAACTGCATGCAATACCTGTATAAAAAACAGTTAAAAGATAAATTAGATATCGCGGATTCATGGTCATTCGGGCAGATAACAGAACACTAATGAGAAAAGGTAGTGTAATCAACATTAGAAACAAAAGGAATGTAGATTTACTATTACGCCATAGCGGTACCACCCCTAATACAAATAGAATAAGAAACACTACAGCGAGAAATGTGTTGAATGAGGAAAATCTGGTGAAGGATTCCAGTATAAGAGCCGGTCCCAGAACACCGTATGTCGGTGGTCTCGCTGTGAGGGTGAAATAACGCTCGATAACGATGAATATTAGAGGGGAAATGAATATAATGAAAATCAATCCCGATTCAACGATTCTTTTCAGTTCATGGATATCACTCTTGAAATTAACGATTTTTGTAAGGACTGCATGAAGGAAGAGTACTGCAACCGGTATGATCGTATAAAAATGCACCCAGAAGCAAAGTGCAGAAATGATGCCGAAGATTATCCAGTCCTTTCTAGAATTGTCCCGGATTGCCTTTACATAGAAAATTATGGCAAGGGTGAATACGAAAAGGACCGCCGAATAGGAATAGGCTTCCTGCGAGTAAAATATATGGAATGGAGAGAAGGTGAGGAGTGCAGCACTTAAAATGCCCACTCTCTCGTCCGAGACTTCTCTCCCAAATAGGTAGAATAGCGGAACCGTGGCGACACCGAGCAAGGCTGGGACAAAACGAAGAATAAATTCAGTGTTTCCAAACATGAGCATCACATGCTCGATCCAGTGGAACAATGGGGGATGGAAATCGCCACTTTTCATTAATTCCCAAATATCCAACATCGAGGCACTGGATGCATTGTAGGTGAAAGCCTCGTCAAGCCAGAGTGAATTAAAATCAAGATGATAGAACCGGAGAAATATTGCGATTACAGTTAATACTAAGAGAAGTTGCACATAGAGATTGTCACGCAAGAGACGTGATATATTGCAAAAACCGCTTTTCTTTTCAGCTTTCTGTACTTCCGATTCAATAGGCTCGTTGATAATTTTCTTTTTTGAAGACTTTTTATTCTTTCCCCTTTTCATTTCATCCTCCAAAACATTATTCGATAGAATTACAACATCAACGAAGGATCACCAGTAATGAATGATATGAGTTATTGCTGTTACCAAATTTTCGATCTGTTTTGTCTGGTTGCTTTCTGAAATTCGAATATCTTCTTCAATTGAATGAACATTAGTCATCTGATTGGTTTTGTATCTGGTACCAGTGAGACCATCCCATCAGGAATTATTGAAACGATCTCCAGGCAGGAACAGTTTCTTATCCCCCCTTTTTCGCAGATTCTGTTTCCACCGATACGGGTAATCTATATGGCGAATGGATCTCATCGAGAAGGCCCTCCTCGTTCGTCACAACCCGTGACGATTGCTCGAGCATCAGGTTGACGCACTCGTGTGCACCAACCCTCCGGAAATCCGTTCTCAGTGCAATGACGGGAATGCCCCGTGCATAGGCAAACCCCATCTCCCATGACGTCCCTGAGTCTGCGTCTGCCCCGTCGATGACCGCGACAACGATGTCGCTGCGGGATATCTCATCGCAACAGCGGGAAAATATCTCCTTCTGAGATCCCCTGTCCCGGTGAGGACCCGTGTCCCCCGCTTCCTGGGGGAGGAAGACCGAGAAGAGGTGCTCCTCGAGGAGGTCACGGAGGTATACGTTGAACCGCCGTTCCGCGGCAGAGAAGAGGGGAGCTGCAAGGTAAATGCGGTACCGTGAGAAGTCGACGACATCGATTGCCGGGATGTCAGGAAACCTTGCAAGGAAGACACCCCTCCCCTGCCGGCGGGAAGGTCCGGTCACGTCCTCTCCGTGGTAGGTCGTATCGACCCCGCACGTTGGCGACGAATTGACCCCGACCAGGCACAGGGGCGGTCCCCTCGTCCCGATGATATCCCGGACATCCCTCTCGAGCTTCTCGAGGAGACAGAAAAAGTCTTTCCTGTCGAGCCTCTCGAGGAACGTGCCCGGTTCCCTGTCCCTCCCCAGGAAGAGCGTCTCTGGACAGGGGAGGAACACGACATCGATCCCAAAGTCTCTGCACCGTGCAAGTGCCCTCTCGAACGCATGGAGGTCCGACTCCCTCGTAATCCCCCTCGCCCTCAACTCTGGGTCATGGATACAGGGACAAGCCAACACGTACATTGATAGAAAGTTGAGGAGAAGGAATACATTAGATGATCCCGCTGTTTGCCTTCCGGGATAACAGCTGCGACCCACGGAAGTGCACGGTCAAACGGCTGGAACGTGCCGGGCTCATCCGGGTATTCTCCAGGGTCTCCCGGCTGCCCCGGGCCACCCATCTCCTCGACCCGACCGCCGGGAAGGCCCTCTCTCCTGCAGACAGGGCCCTCCACTCCCTCTCTGTCCTCGACTGTTCGTGGGAAGTGCTCGAAGAGATCCCCCTCGGTTCATGGCGGCACCGCAGGGCCCTCCCCTTCCTCGTTGCTGCAAACCCCGTGAACTTCGGGAGACCCTGGCGGCTCTCCTCCGTCGAGGCGCTCGCTGCAGCACTCTTCATAATCGGGGAGAGAGAGCAGGCGGAGGGTATCCTTGGCACCGTACCCTGGGGAATACGTTTCCTCGAACTGAACGAGGAGCCTCTCGACCTTTACTCGAAAGCACGGGACAGCCGGGAAGTTCTCGAAGTGCAAAGCCTTTACTATTGATTCTCCACCGGGACTGGCTGCCTGGCAACCACCAGCTGCCCGGCGGGGTGTCCTTCCCTGCTCAGGATGAAAGAGAACTCCAGGATCACGCAACTCTTATTCCTTCCGACACGTACCCAGATTGTGTCCGTTCACCTGGCAGGATCTCCCGACCGATGCAGGCACAGGTTCACACTTTCAGCGTCTTCCAGGTCCAGGAACTCGGTGAACAGTCTTCCTGCCATCTCAATCAGGGGTATTTCCAGAAGTGTGGCAAGAGGAGGATTTGCCCTGTTTATCCCTCCTCCCGGATAAAGGAGTGCACACCCATCGGGAAGCATCCCGAATACGGATTCAAAGAGAATACCTCAGTTTCCGTCTCCCTCTCTGGACGCGCCATGATCTGCAAATGCACTCTGGCCCGTATACCAGGGAATCAGGAGGGATTCCCTTGCCTTTTTCCATTCGGATATGTCCCTGAACGACTCGATTGCCCCGATGATATTTCCTTCCCCGTCAAAGAGCGGCGTTGCCTTGGCCCAGAGGAACTTCTCATTCCTTCCCTTGGACGCAGGGATTTTGGCCTCGACATAGATACTGTCACCAAACTTCCTGACCAAAGGGTAGGCCCTGGCAAGGTCGTGTGCCGAGTCGCCCAGGATATCGACAAGAATGGGCATTGCTCCCTGAAGGAATGCAAGAGCGTCTGCATACCTGTCAGACCCGAGCACCTCTTCCCTTTTAACCCCTGAAAGAACCTCCATGGCCCTGTTCCAGGCGATAACCCTCCTCTCCCTGCCAATGATGAAGGTCGGGTCCGGCATGAACTCGACAGCTTCCTGGAGTTTCTCATAGACCGTCTTGAGTATCTTTTCTATCGTTTTCTGACCGGTAGTCTCCATGAGGACGCAGATGATGCAGAGTGGATCGCCCCCCCTGTCCCTGACCAGAGTTGCTGAGCACTGGAAGAACCCTGCGTCCCGCCCGGGCACCTGTGTCCGGATCTCTCCGTTCCACCTCCCGTTCTGGTGGAGGATCCAGTTGATTTCACTGACCCGTGGAGTTATGGAATCTGCAATGAGCCAGAACAGGTCCATGTGTTTCTGTTGCATGTCCTCGAGATCTGTTGCCCCGAACCATGACAGGAAGCTCCTGTTTGCATAAATCAGGCGGTCATTTTTGTCAAAAATAAAAATGCTGTTGATAGCCGCTTCGATCGCAGTATTTTTTATCCGTATCTCCTGTTCTGCCTCGACCCTTTCCGTGATATCCACGAGGGATAGCATGATCGCAACCGGGGCACCCCTCGAGTCCCTAACCAGGTTTCCAATGCAGTAGATAAAGGACCTCGTGCCATCATTCCTGTGGACCACCATCTCTTCTGTCCATTCCCCTCTCTCCAGCATGCCCTGCATCATGTCACCCATGGTGTGGCCCTGGTGTCCCCGGGCATCCAGCATGGCAAGGGACTTGTTTATTATCTCTTCGAGGCGTGGTATCCCGAAAATTCTGAGAAAGGCATTGTTTGCATGGGTGATCCTGCCGTCCAGTGTTGCAATCGCAATCCCGTTGATGGATGACGACACAGCCATGTTCAGGACATGGAGCCTCTCCTCGGAAAGTTTCCTCTCGGTAATATCCCTGCCGACTCCCTGGTACTCGACTATCCTCCCAGAACCGTCAAAAATTGCCCTGTTCGTCCACTGTTGCCACCTGATTTCACCGGATGGACAGGTTACCCTTTGCTCATGGGTCTCAACCTCATGACCTGGACCGAGAGAGAGAGAGGATTTTCTGCCTTACCATATCCCTGTCACCGGGATAGACAAAAGAGAGCATATCCTTTCCAAGGATCTCTTCCGTTGGCTGCCCAAGGTACTTGCTCACAGCGCCGTTGGTGAAAGTGAAGCAAAATCCAGGGTCGAACCGGGTGATCAACTCGGTCTGGTCTTCAACAATTGCCCGGTACCGCTCCTCGCTCATCCTGATTTTCTTTCCGAAGTCACGGGCGACTGTCACGTCGTCGAATATCAGGGTATATCCCCTGCTTCCATTCTCAAAGACTGTGGGGACGACCTTGTATGCCAGCGTGCAGTCTTTCCCGGCAATTGGGAGGGTTACCTCCTGCTTCCTTCCCGTGAGTTGGTTCTCCTCCCCGAAGATTATCCCGGAGGAGAGTGCCCCGATTCGCGGGTTGCCCGAAGTCCTGAAGTCGGTACCTATCAGGTCATCCTTCCCAAGCGAAAAGAAAGAGAGGAAATTGTCGTTGACATCGATGACCCGGAAATCCGAGTCTAGGATGAGGATGAGTTCCGTTGCGAACTTGAGTAGTGACGATATGGGGACGCGCTGGGCGAGGGAATAGACCTTTGCGTTACCATAGTGCCTGACCTCGACGTCTCCCGTGATGAGCAGGATCTCCAGGTACTTTGCAACGGAGTTCCGGTTCAACTTCAGGGTGTGGGAGATATCTGATATTGCGAGGCCTTTTGGACGGCTTTTCAATAGTCTCTTAATTCTTGCAATTTTTTCCTGGTCCGGGATCATGACAGTGGTTTGATCTCCCCCAGCCTGCGATAAAGATATGCCAACCAGATGAGTCCCCCCGATCCCGGCGGGTCCGGTTGCTGGAAGTCCAATCCCCCTCTGCAACGGTGCTTTCCGCGGAGGAGGGGCACAGGGAAAGGGTTTATCACCCAAACAAGGAGACCCTCCTCATAGATACGCGGGATAATTGGCACCAGAATAGGGATCATCACCCAAAAATTTTTCTATATCAGTAGTATATGCAATACCGATGGAGAACCCCGGGAATACTGGAGAGATACTCCTCGTCGAGGACAACCCCAACGATGTCGAACTCATCCTCCATATTTTCCAGTGGTGCAACCTTTCCGACAGGGTCCACGTAGCATGGAACGGTGAAGAAGCCCTCGACTACGTATTTGGTACAGGCCCTTATAGGGGAAGAGACATCCATTACCAGCCAAACGTCATCCTCCTCGACCTGAAACTTCCGAAAGTCGATGGTATAGAAGTTCTAAGACGCCTGAAAGGTGACCCGGAAACCCGCACCATTCCCGTTGTGGTCCTGACCTCTTCCAGGGAAGACCGGGATGTCGTAGCGAGCTATGACCTCGGAGTGAACAGCTATATTGTAAAACCGGTGAATTTTGACGATTTTGCAAACGTCATCCGGGAGCTTGGGCTCTACTGGAGGGTTATCAACCAACCGCCAATAAAAAAGGGCAGTGAGTAGACCTCATTATCTCTCTTGTTCGTCCATGAACTGCTGGATCTTTTTTCTCTTGAATAATCCTGATACATTGATTCTACCGGTTGCCACTATGAGTCACGGGGAGGGCAGCCGTGCCCGCTCTCCGGCGTCTTTTTCCGCAACAAGGAGGTAATATGCCGCAAGCCCCTTCCACTCCCCCCACCGTCCGGCAATCTCCCTCGCCCGGGCCGGGCTGACCTCCTCCCCGGGGCAATAGAAACGGCCTATCGCACGCCTGATCCCCAGGTCGTCGGCAGGGATAGTGTCCAGGCGATGAAGGCCCCGCAGGAGCACGAACTCCGCTGTCCACCTCCCGATACCCCTGATCTTGCAGAGTTCGCGGACAAAGGAGTCTGGATCGCTTGCCGATCCTGATGATTCGAGGTCAAGCGCCCCGTTCTTCACCATTCGTGCAATACCCGAGATATACTCGCCTTTCCGGGCAGAGAGCCCGCAATCGCGGAACTCGGCCGGACTTGCGTCCGCGAGATCCACCGGCCGGGGATATGCACAGTACGTCTTTTTACCGACCCTGACCTCTTCTCCAAACCGTCTCACCAGTCGCGACTCGATCTTCCGTGCGACAGGGGTCGCGATCTGCTGCTCGATGATCGATGTCACCAGTGCCTCGAAGACGGTTTCTGACGATGGGACTTTCAGGCCATGAAGGGCTGCCGTCAGGCTGGAGAGAACAGGGTCGTCACTTACTGCCTGGTAAAAAACTTCGAGGTCATCGTCCAGGCTCAGCAGGCGGGAGATATGTCTCTTCAAGTCTTCTTCAGAGGCTTCACGTGAATCCTCTCCTGGGAGAGCATCGACTGCAAGGACTGCATCGCCCTCCTCTCCAACATCCCTGATACGGATGACAACCGGTCCACCGCCAATACGGATGACCTGGGAAAAGATATTCTGCTGGAACGTCCTGAATGCCGGGTCTCCACCGGAAAAGAAACTGCAGCTTAAGGAAAAGTCATACGGGGGGACCGGGTGGATGAGGAGGGGCATTCCGCAGGATACAATGGGAGGGGGCGGGAGAAAAAATGGTGGTATTTCTTCTTCCCCATAAGTGGCAATCTTTAATTCCCCCCGTTCCCACTCCCTCACCATATGATCAGAGTTGCCATCAATGGGTACGGGACCATTGGAAAGCGTGTTGCCGACGCGGTGTCCGCCCAGCCTGACATGAAAGTGGTGGGGGTCTCCAAGACGAGGCCAAGCCACGAGGCCTTTGTAGCCAAGTCCAGGGGATACCCGCTCTACATCGCCGACCTCTCGAAAAAGGCTGCCTTCGAGAAGGCCGGTCTCCCTGTCGCGGGGAGCGTCGAAGACATGCTGGAGGCTGCCGATATCGTGGTGGATGCAACGCCGGGCGGTGTCGGGGAGAAGAACAGGCCGCTCTACGAGAAGGCAGGGGTGAAGGCAATCTGGCAGGGTGGGGAAGAGCACGAAGTCGCCGGGTTCTCGTTCAACTCTGACTGCAATTACACTGATGCCCTGGGAAAGCAGTTCGCACGCGTTGTCTCCTGCAACACCACGGGGCTGTGCCGCATCATCAACGCGATGGACAGGAATTTCGGTGTTGATAAGGTCCGGGCACTGATGGTGCGCCGGGGGGGGGATCCTGCAGACATCAAGAGGGGTCCCATCGATGCAATCGTGCTGAACCCTGTCCATATCCCCAGCCACCATGGGCCGGACGTCCAGAGCGTACTGCCTCACATCGACATCGTCACGCTTGCCATGATCGTCCCGGTGACGATGATGCATATGCATGCCGTGCAGATGGATTTGAAAAAAGCGGCCACTCGCGACGAGGTCATCAGCATCATCGAGAAGAACCCCCGGATGGGGCTCGTACGGAATGCAACCGGGATCACAAGCACGGCCGAGCTGAAGGAGTATGCCATGGACATGGGGCGGCCACGCTCGGACCTGTGGGAGAACGGTATCTTCGAAGATTCGATCTCCTGCGCAGGGAAGGAACTCTACCTCTTCCAGGCGATCCACCAGGAGGCGGACGTCGTGGTCGAGAACATCGACTGCATCCGGGCGATGACAGGCATCGAGAAGGACCCGGCAAGATCCATCGCAATGACAAACCGTGCATTGAACTTCCTGCCAATCAAGTGACCTTTTTTCGACTGGCTCGATGCATCGGGTGAGGGGTCTCACCCGACTCTGGCATGAAAACAATAATGGTGCGTCTCGCAACAGGCCCGACGCATGAAAATGCCGGGGACATTTTCTTAGGAGATCGCATCTGCGATTTTCATCGGGAGGGGGCCTGTGAACGCAGGTTATCATGTGAGTTTTTTATACCCGGATGGTCAGCCGGATATTTCGTCGCACGTGTGTTTTGCTCCAATCTCTGCCTCCGATCCCATCTGTCCAGGCCTCTGTCCCCCCCTTGGGGACCTGGAAGAATGAATGCTTCTGGCATCCTCACAAGCATTAACACCATGAATTCCCCATTTTATACGAATGGATGCGTATGCCCTGGCGACGAGGAATACCGTGGAAGTGGTCACGGACGACGAGCTCCGCGAGCTCCTCGCGAAGGAGAAGAAAAGGGTATATGCCGGGTATGAACCGAGCGGCGAGATCCACCTCGGCCACCTCGTGACAGTCAACAAGCTCATCGACCTCCAGGAGGCAGGCTTCGATGTTGTCATCCTGCTCGCGGACCTCCATGCATTTCTGAACAGGAAAGGGACCATGGAGGAGGTCCGGGAACTGGCCAGGTACAACAGGCGGTGCTTCGAAGGACTCGGGCTCTCCGGTGTCCGGTACGTGCTCGGGTCGGACCTGCAGCTCGACAGGGACTACGAACTGATGGTCCTGCGGCTGTCCCAGCAGATCACATTGAACAGGGCTACGCGGAGCATGGATGAAGTGGGCAGGCAGATGGAGAACCCGACCGTCTCCCAGATGATCTATCCGATCATGCAGATGGTGGACATTGCAAGGCTGGGGGTCGATGCTGCTGTCGGAGGCATAGACCAGAGGAAGATCCACATGCTCGCCAGGGAACACCTCCCCTCCGTAGGGTACCCGGCACCGGTCTGCATCCATACGCCTATCATAAATGGCCTCGACGGGAAGAAGATGTCCTCCTCGAGCCACAATTACATATCCGTTGCCGACAGCGTCGAAGACATCGAGAAGAAATGCCAGAAAGCGTTCTGCCCGCCGGAGTGCGAGGACAACCCGATCCTCCAGATCCTCCAGTACCATATCTTTCCCCGAGTCCCCTGCGTGGAGGTACACAGGCCCGAAAAGTTCGGGGGCGACCGGGAGTTTTCAAGCTATTCGGAACTCGAAGACGCATACAGGAAAGGGAGCATCCACCCGCTCGACCTGAAGAAGACCACTGCCCGTTACCTGGCCGAGATCCTTGCAGGTGTCAGGGACCGCGCAGTATGAGCGGGTGAGAGGGTGAGCATCGACCGCATCGAGGACAGGTTCGACCGGAAGATCGCGGAACTCGGGGTCCGAGTCAGGGACATGGACCAGCTCAAGGTGCGCGAGGATGTCTTTGACGAGATCACCCTCCTCTCCCTCTACCGCCTCGTCCATAGGGGCTGGATCACTGCAATCGGGGGATCCATCTCGACGGGGAAGGAGGCCAACATTTTTTTTGGTGACCGGGACAAGACCGCCCTCGCGATCAAGATTTACCGGATCCGGACTGCCAATTTCAATGCAATGAGCGAGTACATCATCGGGGACCGGCGGTTCTCGGGGATCAGGAGGACCCGCAAGGACATCGTCTTTGCATGGACCAGGAAGGAGTACTCCAATCTCCTTCGTGCCCACGAAGCGGGTCTTCCTGTCCCCAGGCCTCTCGTTTGGGACAGGAACATACTTATCATGGAGTTTCTCGGCGAGGGTGAACGCCCCTATCCCCAGCTCCGGGCAGCAGATCTGGAGGACCCGGCCTCCGCATACCAGGAGATCCTCGGGTTCATCACGGCACTCTACCGGAAAGCCGGCCTCGTTCATGCCGACCTCTCGGAGTACAACATCCTCGCAGGAGACCGCCTCTATATCATCGACATGGGGCAGGCTGTCATGGAGGACCACCCCCGGGCGCTCCATTTCCTGGCCCGGGACATCGCAAACATCAACAGGTTTTTCCGGTCAAAGTGTCCTCTCCGTGATGAGAGGGAGTTCTTTTCCGAGGTGACCGGGATCTCACTCGAGGGAGAGCCCGCCGGTGACGGGAGGCGAAAGAAGGCATGATGCAGGAACTGAAAATGGCCCAGAACCGTGTTGGTGTCCTGATAGGGAAGGGCGGCCAGGTAAAGAAGGACCTGGAGGAGAAGACAAGGACCCGGATAAGTATCGATAGCCAGGAAGGGATGGTCAGAATCGAGGGCGAATCTGCAGTCCCCTTCCTCCGGGCAGTCGAGGTGATCAATGCCATCAACAGGGGTTTTTCACCTGAACGGGCGTTTTCCCTCCTCGAAGACGAAGACCTCCTCCTCGATGTGATCGACCTTTCCGGGGTCGCTGACACCCCCCGGCAGCTGGACCGTATCAGGGGGAGGGTCATCGGGCGCGACGGCAGGGCGCGAGAGCAGATCGAACACATGACGAACACCCAGATCTCCGTCCTCGGAAAGACAATCGCCCTTATCGGTCTGCCGGAACAGCTCAAGGTTGCCCGGGCTGCAATCGACATGCTGGTCGAAGGTGCCCCCCACGAAGCGGTCTTCTCCTACCTCGAGAAGAAAAGACAGGAATCCCGGCAGAACATGGTCGATTACTACTACTGATACTATGAGTTGCATCGTTGGCTACCGAGAGGGCGAACTGACGGCCCCATGGCATCATTTCCAGTGCAAGTGGATAACATCGGATGACCATGTTTTTTATTGAGATCAAATTATAATGAGAGTCCTGGAGTGGAAACAAAGGGGTTATAAATGAAGGTGAGAGACCTCCCGCTTCCGGGGTACCTCCTGGATACCTATGCTGACCTCGGCATCGACGAGATGTATCCCCCACAGGCTGAATGTGTCGAGAAGGGACTGTTCGAGGGGAAAAACATCCTTCTTGCCGTTCCCACGGCGAGCGGAAAGACCCTGGTTGCAGAGATGGCCATGCACTATCATATCTCCCGGGGGGGAAAGTGCCTTTACATCGTCCCTCTCAAGGCCCTCGCAAGCGAAAAATACGAAGACTTCGCCCGGAAAAAGGTCAAGGTCGGGATTTCAACCGGCGATTTCGATCGCCGGGACGAAAACCTCGGGCGGAACGATATCATCGTGGCAACGAGTGAGAAGGTCGACTCGCTGATACGCAACAGTGCACACTGGATCCCCACGATCACGCTCCTTGTCGTGGACGAGGTACATCTCATTGACGAGCCCAGGCGTGGGCCGACACTCGAGATGGTCGTCACCAAGATGCGGGCGAGGAACGAGAACCTCCAGATAATCGCCCTCTCGGCAACGATTGGAAACCCCTGCGTGCTTGCGGGCTGGCTCGGCGCAGAGGTGGTGACAGGGTCGTGGCGCCCCATAGACCTCCGCCAGGGTGTCTACTGCAACGGCAGGATCTGTTTCGGCAGGGAAACACGAAAAGTGCCCCCCGTCTCGCGGAACGAGGATGTCAACCTCCTGCTCGACACGATATCCGAGGGGGGCCAGTGCCTTGTCTTTGTCTCGTCGCGCAAGAATGCCGAGGCATATGCAAAGAGAGCGGCAGCTGCACTCAAATGCACTGATCCCAGCCTCGAAGGGTATGCTGCCCGCCTGAAGAAGGTGTCGCAGACCGGCAACGAGGAAGTCCTCGCCTCCTGCGTTGCCATGGGTGCGGCGTTCCACCATGCCGGGCTGTCCCGGGAGTCGCGGGCCATCGTGGAGGAGGGGTTCAGGAAAGGCCACATACGGTGTATCGCCTCGACCCCGACGCTTGCTGCAGGGTTGAACCTCCCTGCCCGGCGGGTCGTCGTAAGGGATTTCCGCCGCTACGAGGCTGGCCAGGGGATGGTACCGATACCCGCCCGCGAATACCACCAGATGGCAGGAAGGGCCGGGCGACCAGGTCTCGACCCATACGGGGAGGCGGTCCTCATTGCGAAGGACGAGATCGAGGCGAAGGACCTCGAGGAATTCTACATCAATGCCCCAGCCGAGGACGTCAACTCCCGGTGCGCTGACGAGTCCGTCCTGGTAACGCACATCCTCTCTCTAATCGCATCCGGGTTCGCACGCAACCGCGATGACCTGGTAACATTCCTCGACAGGACTTTTTACTATTTCCAGCACAAGAAGAGCCGCGTGATGGAGGCTGTCACAAAAAAGGCCCTGGATTTCCTCGAGAATGCCGGGATGATCACGAACCTTGGCGGCAACCTGTCCGCGACTGAGTATGGAACCCTCGTTTCGCTCCTCTATATCGACCCGCGAGGCGCCGAAACTATCGTCTCGGGTATGAGATCAGCAAAGGGATACTCGGACATGGGGCTCCTTCACCTCCTCTGCACCACGCCGGACATGTTCTGCCTCTATGTCAGCAACAAGGATCTCCCCACCATGGAAAGGTATCTCCTCGAGAACGAGGATGAGCTGTGGCTGGACCTTTCGTTTGGTGAGGAGGAGCCCTTTTTCCGTGCTCTCAAGACCGCCCTCGTCCTCCGGGACTGGACCGGTGAAGTCCCTATCGAGACCATATGCGAAAGGTATTCAATCGGGGCTGGGGATGTCCATGCTCTCGTCGAGAGCTGCAACTGGCTTCTCCACGCCTCGGGCCGGCTCTCCTCGATGTGTGCACCACGGTTCACGAGGGCGATACGCGAGTTCGAAGTCTGCATGAAACACGGTATCAGGCGCGAGCTCCTGCCGCTTGTAAGGCTGCGCAACATCGGCCGGGTGAGGGCTCGGAGCCTCTATTCCAATGGGATAACGACTCCGGATGCCCTGCGTGCAGCCGATCCACGGGTCGTTGCATCCATTCTCGGGCGCGGGGTCGCCCAGTCTGTCCTGAAGCAGCTGGAACAGGAAGACAGCGATGACCGGGATGGCACGGGCGGGGATACTGGCACTCCCCTGGTCCAGTCCCGGCTCGACGCATTTTCCGCGAGGTGATCTGAGACGGAGTCTTTCTCAATTCGGCAGGTGAGGGTCACGATCGAGGACCTCGGGGGTTTCCTGCAGAGAATCAATTGTATCGCGGCCAGGGCGGGGACGCATATCATACTCTTCGATGCCAGCAGGATGGCTGGAAAGGCACACGTCATGGCAGCTCTTCACCATGCCTTCAGATCACTTGAGAACGACACGATGATCTCGGCACGGGTCGAGGTGGAGGCCCTCCTCTATGCGGCCGGATCACGCCAGATAGTAGAGGGAATACAATTCGGGGTGCATGCAGGTGAAAACATGGCATACCTCTGCCTGTGCCCAGAGAGCAGGGAGGCGTGGGAAGAGCTTGCACCTCTTTTCTCACCTGCCGACGACGAGGACTGGGAGTCTATCGATCCGGAAAAGGCAGCCCTTCTCTGTTCCCTGTTCTCGATCACGCCCCGTGAACTCGAGGTCTGCGGGATCGAGAGACTGCAGGACCTCGTCATAGAGAGAGTGGCACTCCTAGAGGTCTACCGGTAAAGAATGTTTCACTGCTCTCTCTTCCGGGCATGCGATACCAGGTGGCGCAACTCCGGGAGGATGATCTCCTTCATGGCAAGAGTTACTGCCGCTGTCGAGCCCGGCAGGCAGAAGACTACCCTCTCTCTGCATGTCCCTGCGATGGCCCTCGAAAGGAGTGCTGCCGTCCCGACATCAGCATAACTCTTCTGCCTGAAGATCTCTCCAAACCCATCGATGATTTTGTCAAGAACGGGGACCACGGCTTCGATGGTACAGTCGTCAGGCGATATGCCCGTACCCCCGTTGAGGATGACACAGTTGCAGTCTCCGAGGACTTCGTGGAGGCCACACCTGATCATCAGGATGTCGTCTCTCACGATTGAGTAGTGGAGAACAGGGATCTTTTCTTCTTCAAGGAGGGAGAGAATTGCCTGTCCACTTCCGTCAGTCTCCCTCGTACGTGTGGTGGAAACGGTGATCACGGCTGCCGTGATATCCACGGGTCTTTCATGTTCTTTCTTCATCGGTACCTGGTTCGTTTCTCAAGTAGGATAAACAATATTGCTTGCCATTGGCCTGTTTACCGGCATTGCCAGGAACAGGAGCAAGACCCCATTATTTCCACTGGAGATTGGGAAGTGGCAGCGGGTGATTCCCGATTCAATGGAACTTGAAAAGGCTGACCCTAAATCAATGGTATAACTAGGTCTGAAGAATTGGTTTTGGCACGAAAACACGCATAATTCCTCTGGCAACAGGCCCGACGCATGAAAATGCCGGGGGCATTTTCATGCATAGGGCCTGTTGCGAGACGCACCATTATTGTTTTCATAGGAAATTGCTGTATTCAATTGTTAAGATCCAAACGGGGGAGGAAATGAAAATTTTCATCCAGTAGGCCTGATGCACGCATCACTGCGATTATCAGCGATTGTACCTATCGTAGCAGGATATGTATTGCCTGGACGAGTTTCTATATCCCGAGAGGCAGCTTTCCGTTTTGGACCTGGCACCTATAGTTCCTATATGGATTTATAGGGATGGAAAAATTCCCTTTTCATGAACCGCTGAAGAACCCCTTTACTTCCACTGGAACCCATCAGATGAAATAATGAGGATAATCAATTTTTTAAGGATCTTATGTGTTGCAATTCTATAGAGTTACAGGGTGTGGTTTCCATATTTCAATAGAGTGTGGGTATTGAAACTTTACATGTATTTCGTTAAACTTTTATAAAATAAAAGGATAAACAGAAATGAATAGTTCTTATTCTTACAACTTCAAACAATGAAGTTCTTACAATATTTCCAGTGGAAGTAATAGGGTCCCCCACTGGATATCCAGGCTTCGATCACTTCTATGGAAACATACGTTTTTCACGTCTATTGAAATTCATTTTTAAAATCGTTTGTTACCATTTCGTAACCTGAATTTTTTTTATTCCAGTGGAAACAAAGGGGTTTATTTCGATATCAAACAGCTGACTTTTTGAGGATTGGCAGGGATATGATACTCTCCCAGAGGGTCAGGGATGTCAGACGAAGAGAGTGCATCGGTAGGACTGTTCAAAAAATACCTTGAGTCGAATAAAATTTTTAAAAACAGGGAGGTACTTCGTCATTCGTACAGGCCCCAGATACTCCCTCACAGGCGCCCGCAGATAGACCAGGTCGCAGCGATCCTTGCACCCTCCCTCCGGAACGAAACTCCCTCGAATATACTCATCTACGGCAAGACTGGAACAGGAAAAACCGCGGTTGTCCGCTACGTCGGGGCAGAACTCGAGACTGCCGGGGTCCACCTGGAGAAGATCTGCAGGGTCGTGCACCTCAACTGCGAAGTCATCGATACCCAGTACCGTGTGCTCGCACAGATATCCAAGACACTCCTTGGCGATGACGAGACGGCAAGCGACAAGGCGCGGACACATATCCCCATGACGGGATGGCCCACAGATCAGGTTTATGCCGAACTCAAGAACCAGCTCGAGAGCATGGGAGGCGTCCTTATCATCGTCCTGGACGAAATTGACAAACTCGTGAAAAAGAGCGGGGACGAGACCCTCTATAACCTCTCCCGTATCAATTCAGACCTGAAAAAGTCGAAGGTGAGCATGATCGGAATTTCGAACGATCTTTCCTTCAAAGACTTCCTCGACCCCCGCGTGCTCTCATCCCTTTCCGAAGAGGAACTCGTATTTCCCCCCTACAATGCACCCCAACTCTGCGATATCCTGTGGCAACGTGCCGAGATGGCATTCCTCGAAGGGGTCCTCGAGGAAGGGGTCATCCCGCTCTGTGCGGCGCTTGCTGCCCAGGAACACGGGGATGCACGGCGCGCCCTCGACCTACTCCGCGTTTCCGGCGAGATCGCCGACCGGGAGGAGGCCGGCCGGGTCAGCGAGTCCCATGTCAAGATGGCGCAGGCCAAGATCGAGGTTGACTCGATGATCGAATGCATTGCAACACTGCCAACCCAGAGCAAGGTCGTCCTCTATTCCATGCTCCTCCTCGACCAGATGGGCCAGACTATCTTCACGAGCGGAGAGGTGAGCAGGATCTACAAGGAGATCGCACCTGTCCTCGACCTCGATGTCCTCACGCACCGGAGGATCACGGACCTCATCTCCGAACTGAACATGCTGGGTGTCATCAATACCCGGATAGTGAGCCGGGGACGCTACGGAAGGACAAAGGAGATGTGGTTTGATACGAATACACGTAAGATATGGGATGTCATCACCTCGGATGCCCGCCTGAGCGCCCAGGGCATCATCAAGAAGGACGTCCAGTGGTGTATATCCCTGTTCAGGTGAAACATTCATGGACGAAAAAGACCTTCTCCTGCTCCAGCTTCTAGAGGAGAACAGCCGCCTGACTACCCAGGAGCTGGCCGTCATGACCGAGATGGCGCCAGAAGAGGTTGCAGCACGTGTATCGGCACTGGAATCATCAGGCGTGATCTGCAGTTACACTGCAGTCATCGACTGGGAGAAGGCGGGAAACGGGGAAGTGTCTGCAATCATCGAGCTGAAGGTGAACCCAGAGCGTGACTTTGGGTACGACCGGATCGCCGAGAGGCTATCCCGGTTCCGCCAGGTCAGATCCCTTCGGCTCATCACCGGGACGTATGACCTCCAGCTGACCGTCACAGGCAGGACCATGCAGGAAGTGGCTCGTTTTGTGTCTGAATATATCGCCCCTATGGACCGTATCCGGGAGACTGCCACCCATATCGTCATGAAGAGCTACAAAGAGAACGGTCGCACATTCCGCGAGAAGGAAGGGGACGAGCGGATCCCGTACTCGCTGTGAGGTTGCGATGAGGGACTTGGTCTCGCGGAAGGCAAGGGAGATCCCCCCTTCCGGCATCCGCAGGTTCTTTGAACTGGCCCTCACGATGAACGAGGTCATATCTCTCGGCGTGGGCGAACCGGACTTTTCCACCCCCTGGAATATCTGCGAGGCAAGCATCTACTCGATAGAACAGGGTGGCACATCATATACCCCCAACCGGGGCATCGGGCCACTCCGGGAAGCGCTGTCGCGCTGGCTGCGCGACCATTACAGGCTCTCCTATGACCCTGAAAACGAGATGATTATCACATCCGGTGTCTCAGAGGGCCTGGATATTGCGATAAGGGCAGTTGTCGACCCAGGCGACGAGGTCCTGGTAGCGGAGCCCTGTTATGTCTCCTACTCCCCCTGCGTGACACTGTCCGGGGGGACACCGGTCCCGGTCCCGTGCGTCGAGGAGGACCAGTTCCGGCTCAACCCGGACCGGCTGATGGAGAGGGTCACGGGGAAGAGCAAGGCGCTCGTCATGAACTTCCCCAACAACCCGACGGGAGCAGTCATGGGAAGGGAGGACCTGCGGGCGATAGCAGATATCGTCTGTGACCATGACTTGGTGCTGATCAGCGACGAGGTATACTCCGAACTGACATACAGCGGGAACCACGTCGCAGCCGCAACAGTGGGCGACCTTGCGCAACGCACGATAACCCTGAACGGGTTTTCAAAGGCGTATGCAATGACAGGGTGGCGAATAGGGTACCTCTGCGCGCCGCAGGAAATCTGCGATGCCGCGCTCAAGATCCACCAGTACGTCATGCTCTGCGCCCCTGTCATGGGGCAGGTAGCAGCCCTCGAGGGGATAAGGAGGGGCGAAGAGGAAAAGGACAGGATGATCAGGGAATACCACGTGAGGCGGAACCTCTTTGTCGATGGCCTCAACAGCATCGGGCTCGTGTGCCACCGCCCGGAGGGTGCGTTCTATGCGTTCCCCTCGGTCGCGGAAACAGGCCTCTCCGACCAGGAATTTGCCGAGCGGCTCCTTCTGGAAGAGCACGTGGCGGTCGTGCCGGGCAACGTCTTCGGATGCGGAGGGGAGGGGCACGTCCGTTGCGCGTACGCGGTCTCGCGGGAGGACCTCGCTCAAGCTCTCCAGCGGATGAAAGGGTTCGTATCGAGGTGCCAGGAAACTGCAGTCCCTCTTGTCCACCCGCATGACCTTTCTTAGGACAGCCGGCATTTCTCTGTCATAGGTCTCCTGGAGTATGGATTCCCCGGCCTGCGGGAAAAAACGCGCAGAAGATGCCAGGCCGGATAACCATGGAGAAATCCGGTTAGAGACGTGGGGAGAAATCCCGGCATGTTCCTGCATGCCTGTGCAGGAGCCAGTCGCACCTTCTCGTTCTCTCTCCTCTCAGGGCAGGAGCGGTGTTTTACGATAGCCTTTTATCCGGTATCCGGGTCTATAGTATATGGTCGTACATGAGTTGCACCATAGTCGTTGGCGGTTTTTTTGGTGATGAAGGGAAGGGCAAGATCGTTGCGCACCTTGCTTACCGGGATCACCCCTCCATCATCTCGCGGGGAGGGGTCGGTCCGAATGCCGGTCATACAGTGAAGATGGGGGAAAGGGAGTACGGTGTGCGCATGGTTCCTTCGGGGTTTGTGTACCCCGATGCCCGCCTGATGATCGGAACAGGCGTCCTGGTCGACCCGAGAGTCTTCGCCAGTGAAGTCGAGATGCTCGGCGTCGCAGGCAGGACATTCGTCGACAAGCGGTGTGCAATCATCGATGAAACCCATATCGAGCGGGACAGGTCGAGTTCTCACCTTGCAAAGACAATCGGAAGCACGGGGAGCGGGTGCGGTCCTGCCAATGCAGACCGCGTCCTCCGCGTGGCCAGACTGGCAGGGGACATCCCCGAGCTGGGCCCGTATCTCGCAGACGTCCCGCTCGAGATCAATTCGGCCCTCGACCGTGGCGAAAGCGTCCTCCTCGAGGGAACACAGGGTTTTGGGATCTCGCTGTTCTACGGGACTTACCCGTACGTCACGAGCAAGGACACATCCGCGTCCCAGATAGCGGCTGACAACGGCGTGGGACCGACCCGTGTCGATGACGTCGTGGTCGTCTTCAAGGCCTACCCGACAAGGGTCGGCGAGGGGCCCTTTTCGACCGAGATGGCGAGGGATGTATCCGACCATATTGGCATCCAGGAATTCGGGACCGTGACGCACAGGCAGAGGAGGATAGGGGAGTGGGATGGAGAGATGGCTCGGTATTCCGCCATGGTGAACGGTTGCACTCAGGCAGCGATCACGGGGATCGACCGGGTCGACAGTGACTGTTTTGGGATAACCGAATATGACCGCCTGACGAAAAAAGCCCGTGAGTTCCTCTCCCAGGCAGAAGAAGACATCGGGTGTCCCATCACCCTCATCTCGACCGGACCGGATATCTCCCAGATCGTCGATATCAGGAGTGAGCTGTGAAGCGCTCTCTGCTCCCCATCCTCTGCTGCCCGGTCTGCAGGGAGGACCTCACCCTGCAGGTGGCAGTCGAAGACGAAAAGGAGATACTCGAAGGGGTGCTGTGTTGTCCCGCATGCGGCGTTGACTACCCGATCGAGGACGGCATCCCCGACCTCCTTCCCCGCGGAAAAACTGAGGAAAAACACGCGGGAAGACCCGGATAAGAGGTGAAGGAAAGCCGATCTTCGAGCGGACGCCCTGCGGCCGGCTCTCCTCCATTCAGCCAGGTTGTGCCCCTGCCCATCCACCACAAATGCTCATCGCACGTGCTGCAGTCATCCCCCTCTCCCTCCTCGTCGACAGGGTGACAGGAGACCCCCATTCCCGGTTTCACCCTGTCGCTCTCCTCGGGCAGTTCATCGCGCTCTGGGGAGACCCCCGGAGGTACAGGCCCGCCCTGCAGCGATCTGCTGGTGTGGTCATGTGGGTCGTGACCGTGGTCCTCTTTTCACTCCCCTTCCTCCTCGCAGAGGTCCTGCTTCCCTGGTATGCCCTCCTGGTCTTCGCTCCCCTTCTCCTCAAGGCATGCCTTGCATGGCGCTCCCTCGAAGAGCACGTTCAGGCAGTGGAACAGGCCCTTTCTGTGGATCTTTCCAGGGGGAGGGAGCAGGTCAGGTACATGGTGAGCAGGGACCCTGGGGGACTCTCCGAAGAGCAGGTGCGATCGGCTGCATACGAGTCGCTCTCGGAGAACCTCGTGGACAGCATCGTTTCGCCGCTGTTCTACTATGCCCTTCTCGGCCTTGCCGGGGCCGCCGCTTACCGCGCGGCAAACACGATGGATGCGATGCTCGGGTACCGTGACGAGAGGGAGCGTCTCGGTTGGTTCTCTGCCAGGGCCGACGATCTCCTGAACTTCGTCCCGGCCCGACTTGCCGTGGCAGTACTCCTCCTCTATTTCGCCTTACGGGGGAGGTACTCTGCTGCTGCACAGTGCCTGCATCAGGACGGGAAGAAGCGCCCGGGTTTCAACGGCGGTCTACCCATGGCAGTCATCGCGGGGGGTTGCGGAACCCGGTTCGAAAAGCCGGGTGTATACACGATAGGCCCGGGCGGGAAGAGCCTCGGCGATGCCGCCCCCGATATCCTTGCTGCTGCCCGGGCCGGTACCCTCCTCACTGCAGCCATCCTGATGCTGATACCAATATTTTTGGCCCTGCTCGTCCCATTCCTATAAACATATGAAACTCGAGGAACTGAGGTTTGGCACCGAGCTCCTGAAACGCGGCTTTGCATCCATGCAGAAGGGAGGGGTGATCATGGATGTGGTCAGCGCAGAGCAGGCGCTGGTCGCAGAGGAGGCAGGTGCCGTCGCGGTCATGGCACTGGAGCGTGTCCCCGCGGATATCAGGAAGGCAGGCGGCGTGGCGAGAATGGCCGACCCTGCCATCGTCCTCGGGATCATGGACGCGGTCTCGATCCCCGTGATGGCGAAGGTCCGCATCGGTCACTTCGTCGAGGCCCAGGTCCTCGAGTCCCTGGGCGTGGACATGATCGACGAGAGCGAGGTCCTCACTCCCGCCGACGAGGAGTACCACATCGACAAGAAGGCCTTTTCGGTCCCCTTCGTCTGCGGGGCACGCGACCTGGGAGAAGCATTGCGCCGTATCCACGAGGGGGCAGCGATGATCCGGACCAAGGGAGAGGCGGGGACAGGAAACGTGGTGGAGGCGGTCCGCCACATGCGAAACATCACGGGCGAGATACGGTCGCTCCAGGGGAAGACACCCCAGGAAATTATCAACCGGGCACGGGAACTCGAGGCGCCGCCCGACCTCCTCCTCGAGACGGTGAAGATGGGCCGGCTCCCGGTCGTCAATTTCTCTGCGGGAGGGATCGCGACGCCGGCAGATGCGGCAATGATGATGCAGATGGGGGCGGACGGCGTCTTTGTCGGTTCTGGGATCTTCCTCTCGAGCAACCCCCAGAAGATGGCCCGGGCAATCGTCGAGGCAGTCGATCACTTCGACGACGCAGCGGTCATAGCCGAGGTGAGCAAGGGGCTCGGCCAGCCGATGAAGGGTATCGACGTCCATACCCTCCGCGAGGACGAGGTGCTCCAGTACCGTGGGCGCTAGGCTTGGAGTGCTGGCCCTCCAGGGGGACGTGAGCGAGCACATCCTGGCTTTTTCACGCGCACTCCGTGCCACCGGGGAGGTGGATGGTTCTGTCATCCCTGTCCGGAAACCGCAGGACCTCGAGGGTCTCCAGGGCCTGGCGATCCCAGGCGGCGAATCGACAACGATATCCCGCCTGGTAGAAAAAAACGGGTTATTCGGACCCCTCGTCAATTTCGAGGGGGGGATATTCGCCACGTGTGCAGGCATGGTGCTCGCGGCAAGCCGGGTGGATGATCCGAGAGTAAGACCACTCGGTCTCCTGGACATGGCCGTGAAGCGGAACGCGTTCGGTCGCCAGCGGGAATCGTTCGAAGCTGACCTCGCTGTCAGGGGCCTTGACCAGCCATTCCATGCGTGCTTCATCCGGGCACCGGTTGCAACAGCGACCGGGAAAGACGTCGAAGTCCTTGCCCGGATAGATGCAGGAGCGGTGGCCGTGAGGAGGGGAAAGCACATGGCACTCTCGTTCCACCCCGAGCTCGGGGACGACCCGAGGCTCCACGCGATGTTCCTGGAGAGGATTTTTGCAGGAGAATGAGGACCCTGGTCTCCTGCCGGGAACCTGTGAATCAGTCGATTTTCATGCCAAAAATAAAAAAAATATTTTTTTGAATTCACACGAGGAACAGCGGTGCGAAGACGGCAGATACAATCGCCATCAGTTTCAAGAGGATGTTGAGTGCCGGCCCCGCGGTGTCCTTGAATGGGTCTCCGACCGTGTCACCGATCACCGCTGCCTTGTGGGCAGGAGACCCCTTGCCACCGAGGTGTCCCGCCTCGATGTACTTCTTCGTGTTGTCCCAGGCGCCTCCCGCGTTCGCCATCATAATAGCCAAGACGAATCCAGTCGTGATGGAGCCCACCAGCAAGCCTGCGAGGGCTTCTGGGCCGAGAACTAACCCTACGAAGAGGGGAGCGATGATCGCCAGCAGCCCTGGGGCGATCATCTGCTTGATCGCTGCATTGGTCGAGATCGTGATGCAGGAATTGTAGTCGGGGTCTGCGTTCCCTTCCATGAGGCCCGGGATATCCTTGAACTGCCTCCTCACCTCTTCGACGATGAACCCTGCAGCTTTGCCAACTGCAGAGAGGGCGAACGAAGAGAACAGGAACGGCAGGACGGCGCCGATCAGGATACCTGCGAACACCAGCCCGGACGGGTCGAGCATGTCGACTATCTTGAGGCCGACTGCCTGCGTGTAGGCCGTAAAGAGTCCAAGGGCGGTCAGTGCGGCGCCACCGATCGCAAAGCCCTTCCCCATCGCTGCTGTGGTGTTCCCCACTGCGTCCAGGGTATCCGTGATCTCCCGGACTTCCTTGGGCTGGTGAGACATCTCGGCGATGCCTCCCGCGTTGTCTGCAACAGGTCCGTAGGCGTCGACCGAGAGGGTGATACCGAGGGTTGCCAGCATCCCGAGACCGGCAATCGAGATGCCGTAGAGTCCCGCCTGCTGTGCAGCGACGAGTATCGCGATGGCAACGATGATGACAGGGAATATCGTGCTCTCGAAACTGACCGCGAGCCCAGATATGATATCGGTCGCAGCACCGGTCTCTGTCGACTTGACGATGCGCAGGGTCGGCGACCGTTCGTAAGAGGTGTAATACTCGGTGACAAGTCCGATCAGGAACCCAGCGACGAGTCCTGCGATCGTCGCCCAGAATACTCCCATGTACTGGCTGCCAAGCATCGTATCGACCAGCCACCACGTCGCTACGACGGTGATGAGCAGGCTGGCGAAGGTTCCGAGGTTGAAAGCCCTGTGAATCGCACTACTCTCGTTCTTCGAACTCCGAACGAAGAACGTCCCGATGATCGACGCGATGATCCCGAGTGCAGCGATCATCATGGGAAGCAGCACGAGGTTGAGCGTCTCGACCCCCTTGAACTGGTTTAACGAGACTGCAGCGACACCGACTGCCATCGGTGCGATGATCGAACCCACGTAGGACTCGTAGAGGTCAGCCCCCATCCCGGCGATGTCCCCCACGTTGTCCCCGACGTTATCCGCGATGACAGCAGGGTTCCGCGGGTCGTCCTCCGGGATGCCTGCCTCGACTTTCCCGACGAGATCAGCCCCGACATCGGCTGCCTTGGTGAAGATGCCACCCCCGACCCGTGCGAAAAGGGCGATCGTGCTGGCGCCCATGGAAAAACCGAGAAGGACTTCGACGACTCTCGCGAGGGTGAGGGACGTGAAAGCGTTGAGGCCCACGAAGAGGAGCGAAAGCCCGAGAAGACCGAAACTCACGACTATCAGGCCCATCACCGTGCCGCTCGCATAGGAGACGCGGAACGCATTGGCCATCCCCTTCTTTGCCGCCTGCGTCGTGCGGGCATTGGCGTAGGTCGCTGCTTTCATTCCGACATAACCGGCCGCCGCCGAGAGCGTTGCGCCCACGATGTAGCACAATCCAGTGAAGGGATTGATCAGGAGTGCGAGAATGATGGTGACAACGGCCACGATGACTGCAATGACCATGTACTGTCGTTTCAAATACACCATTGCACCGAGCCGGATGGCACCGGAAATCTTCTGCATGAGCTCATCGCCTTCACTCTCCTTTTTCATCGTGAAATAGGCGTAGATTGCAAAAAGAAGCCCGATAAGGGCACAGACAGGAACAATGAGGAATATATCCATAACGCGGAACCTCCGGAGAACCTATCGATCTCCACGCACACATGTTGCGCCTGAGATCAATTGATTTCCGGGCATAAAAATGAGGCTGATATCAGTTGAAGTCGAGGACCCGGTAACCCAGGGTCTGGAGGTCGAGCAGGACTGCCCGGCTCGGTGTCGGGGTGATGTTCATCTGCTTCTGGAACGATGTCTGCGCCTGCCAGGTCCCGGAATTGACACAGAGTACTCCCCGGTAATCGGAGACGTCCATGATGTGGATGTGTCCCGTGTGGAGGACCTCTGGGATGGGGTCGATGACGAGGTGGTCCTCTTTCCCGGCAGCAATGGGAGTCCTTTTTCCGTAGGTGGGTGCGAGGTGGCGCCGTTGCAGCATGCCGGCCATCAGGGGGGCAGACTTTTCGTACGTCGACCCCGGGATCAGGCTGATGAAGTCATCGAGGGACCGCCCGTGGTACATAAGGACCCGCACCCCCTGCAGGCTGACCATGGCCGGGTTCTCGACCAGGATGCAGTTTTTAGGAAAACTCGCGGAGAATTCAGGAGGTATTGCAGGCTGCGGCTCGGCCTGCCTCACCACGTCGTGGTTGCCGGGAGAGATGATGATCTTTATCCGGGAGGGCAGGTCCCGTAGCATCGACCCGAACACCTCGTACTGTTCGTAAATATTCCTGATCGTCAATTCCTGGTCCTGGTTAGGGTAGACACCGATCCCGTCCACGAGGTCTCCCGCTACAAGCAGGTAGGAGACATCGGAGTCCGAGAGCCAGTCGGCAAAGCGGGTCCAGGTGTCCTCGAGAAACGTGTTGCTCCCGACATGGACATCGGAGATCAGGACGGCCTGTCCGGGCCTCTCGCTCCGGAACGGTGCATGGGTGAGCGGGACGTCGGGCCTGAGAAGTTGCTCGGCGAAAAAGAGCCTTCCGTCGCCGGAAAGCGTCCCCCGGACGCCGATGACCTCGTCGGGGACGAGCGTCTCTGCCTCGGCGAACTGGGGGCGGTCCTTGTGGAAGAGGACCTGGATGGAGGATGTGAGGTCCTCCACCTCCACCATGCGGTGGCCGTTTGCCGTGGTCCTGCTCTCCACGACAAGCCCTATGATCGAGCACGCCTCCTGCCTGTAGCGCGACGCCTTCTTCAATGCCTCGATCGGCATCGGGGCTGTCCGTGCCCGTATGCATTCCCCCAGGCGCTGGTACCTGTCACGGAAATAGGAGATGTAATCAGAGATGCTCGCTATTGTACGGGAGGTACCGGCAGCACCCTTGATCACCTCGCACTCGGGGTCGGTCAGGAAACGACTCCCGTCACGGTCCTGGTAAAAACCGGGGATATGCCTGACCGAGACCACCACGGCATCGCCGGGCACGTTCGCGATGATGCGGTCTATGAGACCCGGGTCGTCCTTTTCAGCGATGTACCGGACTACCTCCGGGTGCACCTGCAGTCTCGTCTGGAGAAAACGCTGGACGATGGTTGCAGCATCGAGCATCGATCATGTATGGGCCGTGCCAGATATAGGGTTTTCACTACTGCACCGGGTAGCCTGAAAATTCTTCCAAGCCACGATCAAGTGCGCTGGCCAAAAGACCACGGACCGCTGGATAACCGGCATTGGTGCGATTCCTTATCATGCCTGGGAAAAAACATATCAGGGTCCAGGAATGCCGCACGAAGAAAAAAATGAGAAAAAACCGGGGCTCTGGCAGAGATTTTTAAACAGCACCAACCCATGGGTCTCCCTCGCCCGCGAACTCGCCTGGGTGGCCGCAGTGGTGGGTGGAATAGCGCTTGCCCTTTTCCTCGTCTCCGGCACGTGGCCGGCAGTCGTGACGATAGAGTCAGAGAGCATGGTCCCCCATATGCACGTCGGAGACCTCGTCTTCGTGGTCAGTGCTGACCGTTTCGGCGAACTCCAGACGTGGACGACCGGGAATGAGACAGGGTACCGGAAGTTCGGAGACTACGGAGACGTACTCATCTACCGTCCCAACGATGCCCCCCATCCCGCTGTGTACATCCCGTTCATCACGAAAGGGGTCCACCCGATCATCCACAGGGCGATGGAGAGAGTCGAGGAAGGGGAGTACATCCCCAAATACTACAATCTCTACCGCGGCCAGGCGACCCCTGTCCGATATGTCCCAGCTGTCATCCGGAACAACAGCCTTGTGCTCGAAGACGGGACAGTTGTCACGCCGCAGAATGCTGACCCAGAGGTCGGGTACATAGTCAAGACCGGGATAAAGAGCCCTCATGCTGGGTATATCACGAAGGGTGACAACAACCTCGTCAGTGACCAGGGGGGGTACCTCTCGTCCGTTTCCGGTGCAGTCATCATGCCCGTCAGAGACGATTGGATCGTCGGGAAAGCCCTCTTCGCGATCCCGCTCCTCGGATACCTGCCCCTGAACATCGTCCCTGTTGCAGTCATCCTCATTGCGTTTATGGTTGCCTGGGAATATTACTCGAGGAAGAAGGAAAGCAGCAAGGAGCAGAAGAAGGTTAAGAAGAAGACGAAGGGGAAGAAGAAAGGGTGAAGGCACTTGCATGTGCAAGGTGAGGGAGTCCCTCGCCGGTGAACGCGGAGGTGTACGCCAGACAGTCAGTCTCCGGACCAGCAGTAGAAAGTCCCCCTCGCTTCCCTGCGTGTTATCAGGCGTGGATCAGACGATAGGGCACGGAGCATCTTGATCACTTCCTGGCGGTGCAGGCCCGTCTGGGCTGCGAGGTCATCGAGGGTACTCGGGCGCCTCCTGATCGTCTCGATCACCATGGATCTTGCATCTTCCGGGGGGAAAAATTCCTGTCTTGCTGTTGTTTTCAGTGTAGTACGGCCCACTTCGCAGTAAATGCAGTCAAAAGAGCAGACCTTGTAGGGGACGAGGTCCACGCCGAGGGAACGACCGAGACGCCGGGATGCGACAGGCCCGAAGAGGTGGGAGTATCCCATGGATGTACTACTTCATCCACGGTGTGTCTTTAATTGTTGGAGGGTCCTGTCCAGTTGGAGAATACCATTATTTGACAAAATCACAATGTTCATTATTTTCCCAATTTCATTCTCAACCACTGATGAACGCTGTCAGTGATGTATGCTACAGGGTCATAGGCGTTATACATTCCCCATTCACCGATCAGAAGCGTACCCCAATCCAGAGCGTTTTTTCGAGTGCGAGGGGGCAGGTCGAAGTATTTCCTCAATATTCTGAAGGTCTCGAAGGTCTCGATGGGTTCTCCTATATATACCTCCTCTACCATTTCCACCAAGCCGCTCCTGGTCCCCTCATGGAGACCCCGTTCCTCGACGGAGAGAGGCCGAGGGGAATCTTCTCCATCCGGCACTACAACCGGCCCAACCCCATCGGGCTCTCGATTGTTGAAATCGAGAAGATAGAAACAAACATTATCTTCGTGAAAGGCATCGATGTCCTCGACGGGACACCCCTACTCGATATCAAGCCCTACGTGGCACGGTTCGACCTCCGTACCGATGCCCGGGACGGCTGGGTCGGTGCACAGCAAAAAAGGGATATTAGAGACGAGAGTGCAACGCCAGAGGATCTGCTGCGTTAAAATTGGGCGATTGCGGGACACGAACCTCATATATATATACTCATATGAGCAAAAAATGAGTTATTATGATCGTATGTGTCACCGCGAAAGGCCCAGGGCCTGAAGACCTCATGGAGGAACGTTTTGGGCGGTCACCCTATTTCCTCTTCAAGAATACAGAGGGAGGAGAATGGAGTTCAATCGCGAACAAGTTCGCAGACACTGCGGGAGGGGTCGGACCGAGAGCCGCCCAGGTGCTTATCGACAGGGGAACCCATGTACTAATCACAGGGAACATCGGGGGAAACGCCCTTGCGGTCCTACAGGCGGCAGGGATTGAGATCTATCTCTTTAAGAGTAGCGGAACTGCCGCAGACGCTTTTCAGAAGTTCATTGCGGGGCAGCTCAAAAAATTTTCATAAAGATATATGAGACTCGTGGTGGCCAGCGGCAAAGGGGGGACTGGAAAGACTCTCGTCGCGGCGAACCTGGCAGCGGTACTGTCCTCAGAAATGGAGGTGGTTCTGGTGGACTGCGACGTGGAGGAACCGAATGCACATCTTTTCTTCCCGTCGGAGGAGAAGGTCCTCCCCGTGTTGATCGATGTGCCCGCATTTGAGAGTTCCCGGTGCAATCATTGTGGGAACTGCTCGGACTCCTGCCAATACGGGGCGATAGTGGTTCTTAGGGAACAATTGCTGTTCTTTCCCGCGATGTGCCATGGGTGCGGGGGCTGCGAACTGGTCTGCCCCCAGGGGGCTATTTCCATGGCGAAGAGGCCCATCGGGCATATCGCGTTCTCCACGCCTCGCCAGGGCCTGGTCCTCATCACGGGTGTCTTGCACGAGCGCGAGGTAATGAGCCCCCGCGTGATCAGGGAGGCGCTCAATTATGCGTCCGGCCACGCCCTCGTCATCTGCGATGCACCACCGGGAACCGCATGCCCTGTCGTCGAGACCCTCGAAGGGGCGGATGCCTGCATCTTCGTGACCGAACCCACCCGGTTTGGGCTCCATGACCTAACGCTCGCCGCAGGCGTGGCGGAGTTGCTGGGGGTGCCTTCGGGGGTGGTAATCAACCGGAGCATGGGAGACGATGATAGCATCCGTGATTTCTGCCGGGCACGGAAGCTCCCTGTCCTCACGACCATACCATTCGACCGCGATATCGCGGAAACTGTGAACAGCGGCCAACTGTTGACTGACAGGATGCCGATCATGAGAGGGCAGTTCAGGGAACTCTTCAGCAGGGCTTGTGTGCTCACTGGAGTTTGATGATGCTGCAGGTGGCGGTAATCTCGGGGAAGGGGGGCACGGGCAAGACCGTGGTGACTGCTGCATTGGCTGACATCCTGCCGGGAAAACTGGCCTTTGCGGATTGCGACGTGGAGGCCGCAAACCTCGCCCTTCTCCTCTCCCCAAGAGAGAAGAGGAGGATTCCGTTCTTTGGCATGAAGAAGGCAGTGATCCGGGAAGAGACATGCGTGGTCTGCGGCCTCTGCAAGGCCGCGTGCCGATTCAACGCGATATATCAGGAACCCGGAGGGGCATATAGGGTGGATCCGGTCCGATGCGAAGGATGTGCCGTGTGCATGGGGGTCTGCCCCGAGAGGGCCATCTCCCTTCTCGAACACCAGGGTGGCGAGGTAGTAACCGCAGATTCGGACAGGGGGCCTCTCGTATATGCAGAGCTCCGTCCCGGCTCCGGCAACTCCGGGCTCCTGGTCCACGAGGTGAAGAAGGAAGCCCTGAAAGAGTCGGAGGGGCGGGACCTCCTGCTCATCGACGGGCCTCCCGGGATAGGGTGCCCTGTCATCTCCACGATGAGCGGGATCTCTGCAATAGTCATAGTTACAGAACCCGGAATCGCCGCATTGCACGACCTTCGGAGGCTTGTAACGGTCTCGTCGGGGTTCTCGCTTTTGCACTGGGTAGTGATCAATAGGGCCGACCTCCATCACGGGTATACTGGGGAGATCGAACTTTTCTGTGCGGAAAAAGGAATCCCCGTGATAGGCAAGATCCCTTTCGACCCTGCGGTGATGCTCGCGGTCAGGGATGGCGTCCCCGTTACGCGGAGGGATTGTGCGGCTTCGAGAGAGCTGGCAGGCATCGGGAAACGGCTTGCAGAAGGGCTTTCGTATGTGCCAGGGTGACAATGGCGGGAACCCCCCACGGGTAAAGCTGGGTACTCCGAAGGAAATTTGGAAAAATGGCTGGAGCGAGAAGAATCCGCTGATGCGGGAGGCAGAGGACGGTCACGAGAGGAGGTCGAGTGCCTCCCTCCCGGTCATCCCCTCGCGGACCCCGAGTCCCTGTGCACTGCTGTTGGCCTCCTTGACGAGTCCGGAAACGAGGTCAGAAACGTTTTCGATTTTTGTGCCCGTGGACGGCCTGACCCGGGCAGCGGGGTACCCGAACTTCTCGAGGGCAGCGACATCCACTGCCCCGCACCCGACCATGCCGTTCCTTGCCACGACGCCGACGAGGTTCACCGGGCCGAGAGGGATCACGAACCCTTCACCGATCGAGTTCTGGAGCGGGACGCGTTCAGTAAGCATATTCCTCTATGATGCGGGCAGGGCAAATAATGTCATGGAAGCGGGTTTTATATAGTGAGTCTTCCCAGTCTGTCAGAGGACGCATGTCAATGAACTGCATGGCCCTTCCCGCGCCACTCTCCGGGAAAGAGCTCTCCACACTCCTCGATGACGCACTTGCCGGCTACCGGCTCTCCGTCGCAGAGGCCGCATCACTTTTCAAGGTGAAGGGGAGGGATGTCTGGCGGGTCGCAGCAGCCGCCGATGAGCAGAGGGCCCGCAGGGTGGGTGACGTCGTCACCTATGTCCGCAACCAGAATATCAACGTCACGAACCTCTGCATCAATTCATGCGGGTTCTGCGGCTTCTCCCGGAAGCCCGGGGACACCGACGCCTATTATCACTCCTCCGACACGGTGAAGAAGAAGGCTGCAGAGGCTCTCGCGCGGGACGTAACAGAGATATGCACCGTATCGGGCCTGCACCCTGACTTCGATGCAGGGTCGTATCTCCAGATCCTAGAGTGCATCCGCGAGGGTGCCCCTGGGGTCCACATCCATGCCAGCAACCCGATGGAGGTTGCGTATGGGGCGAAGAAGAGCGGCATCTCTACCCGGGAGATGCTCTCCCTCATGAAGGACGCCGGGCTCGGGTCGCTCTGCGGTACTGCAGCCGAGATACTCGTCGATGACGTGCGGAAGGTCATCTGCCCGGGAAAGATCTCCAGCCAGGAGTGGGAGAGGATCATCAGGGAAGCGCATGACCTTGGGATCCGGACAACAGCCACGATCATGTACGGGCACTGCGAGACAGAGGAGGACCGGGCTCAGCACCTCGGCATCCTGCGCAGGATCCAGGATGACACGGGGGGCTTTACCGAGTTCGTCCCGCTCAGCTTCATCCATTACCGGACACCCCTGTACCGAAAGGGTGCCGCACGGGCAGGGGCGACAGGAAGGGAAGACCTCCTCATGGTCGCGGTCTCCCGCCTTTTCCTCGACAACATCCCCCACATCCAGGTATCATGGGTCAAGCTCGGCCTGAAGATGGCCCAGGTGGGCCTCCTTGCAGGGGGAGACGACATCGGCGGCACCATGTTCGAGGAGAGCATCTCCAAGGGTGCAGGGGCGAGCGGTACGGACTACCTCGACCCGGCAGAGATGAAACGGGTCGTCGAAGACGCCGGCCGGACACTCCGCAGGAGGACGACGCTCTACAGTATCCTGCCCGGTGCATGAGAGGGGGCCTGTCCCTTTCCGGATAGGGATTGGAAAAGTGTGGGGATCCAGGGTCCAAGGATAAGTGAGATCCCTAGTCGACGGGCTTGAGGAGCTGGACGATCTTGTCTCCCAATTCCTGGGCCCGCTTCAGGGCGCGGTTGTCCCTCTCGATATCGCCTTCGAGGTAGCCTTTGCCCCTGACCCAGCCGAGATACGCGAACTCGTGCGAGTTCAGGAATGCTTCGAGCGTCTCGATGGTCCGGGCGCCCCCCGTGGTTGCGCATACCGCAACGGCGACCGCCTTCCTCCCGGCAAGCTGCCTCCGGTGATAGAGGGAGTAACTCCGGTCGATGAAGTTCTTGATGTGACCGCAGACATCGTAGTAGTACGTGGGGGAACCGATGACGAGGACCTCGCACTCGAGGACCTTCTCCATGATCGCGCCCCAGTCATCGTTCCTGATGACGCACCAGTCGTTCTCCTTGCATTTTTCACAGCCGAGACAGGGTTTTATCTCTTTTCCGGCAAGCGAGATGAACTCGGTCTTGATTCCGGCATTCTCGCAGCGCTCGAGCACTGCCCTGATCAGGCGGGACGTGTTCCCGTTCTTCCTCATGCTCCCCGAGATCCCCAGCACGCTCATGAAGTAACACTCAACCTATGGGTTTTTGATAGTTTTGCTGTGAGCAGGAAGCGAGAGAGTCGCTGCGGCATCTCCTATCCGAGCAGCCGGATGGGTGGGGTAGAAAAAGAGGTGCGAGCCGCACCTGCAGTCGCTGCATCCGAATCCGGGGACGGGCATGCCTCCTGCGAGGAGGGATGCGAAACGGCACTCGGCACGCTCTCCCGTCGGGAAGCAGTACACTGTATCCATTGCGAACGACGGGCTGCAGAGGAGGTAATCGATATGCCAGCGTGGCCGTGATGACCCCGGGTTCTTCGAGAGCTGGATGTGCCTGGTGACCCGGGAGAGGCCGCCAGGTCCGAGCGCCGACCCGACGTAGACATAGTACCCGCCGGGAAACTCCAGCTCTCCGAGAGCACCGACCCGCACCCTGCAGGGCACACACGAAAGGACGAGACAGTAAGTGCCTTTAATCATACGATGCGCGGAGGAGTTCCCGTGCGGCCATGATATGACGTTTTCCCCCCCTCTCCACGGGCGAGCCGTGACCCGGGTACAGCCCCTCGACATCGAGCTTTGCGAGCCGCTCGATGGACTGCTGGAGGTCAGCACTGCTCCCACCCGGGAAGTCGAACCTGCCGAACCCGCCGTCTGCAAAGACGGTGTCGCCCGAGATGAGTGCGCATTCCCCCTCGTGCAGCAGGCAGATGCTGCCCGGCGTGTGCCCCGGTGTGTGGATGACGAGGAGGCCACCGATGCGGTCCCCGTCGGCGAGGATCCTGTCCGGAGGACGCATCGGGGCCCTCGCGCCGAAGTGGAGCGAGAGCGATGCGGCCTCGCTCGAGAGCCCGGGGGCGTCCTCCCGGTGGATGCTGACACGGGCATTGCACATCCGGGCAATCTCGTTCAAGTGGGCGATATGGTCATAGTGGCAATGGGTGAGGACGACCTCCCTGATCGCGTCCCTGTACCTCTCTATGGCAGTGGGGAGGACCCCGGCATCCACCAGGACGTCACCGACAAGGTAGGAGTTGCCGAGGAACCCGCCTCCGGGAATCCACCGGACTGGCATGGTAGAGTAATTAGGTTCACCCACCCAATGTCTGTTATGCCGAGCCTCATCCATGAGTGCCTCTCTGGTATGCCAGAACTGGTGGAGGATGTGGCAAGGGAGGAGGGGATCAACCCGCGGGTCGCTGCCCGGTCCGTTGCAAGGGGGAGGCTGGTAATCCCTGCCAACCCCGCGCGGCACCACCGCACATGCGGAATTGGCGATGGATGCCGGGTCAAAGTCAACGTCAACGTGGGGACGTCGGGGCCCTTGTGCGACCCCGCGCTCGAGGAGGCGAAGGCGAGGGCCGCCCTCGAGAACGGTGCCGACACCCTGATGGACCTCTCGACCGGCGGTGACCTCCGGGCTATCCGCCGGATGCTCCTCGCCCTCGATGTCCCGGTCGGGACCGTCCCGATATACGAGGCTGTACGCCGTGCTGGCAGCGCGGCCGATCTCGATGCAGACCTTCTCTTCTCCGTGATCAGGGAGCATTGCCGGGACGGCGTCGATTTCCTGACACTCCACTGCGGTGTCAACCGGGACGCCCTTTCCGCCCTCCGGACCGACCCCCGGGTCATGCCCGTCGTGTCGAGGGGCGGGGCGTTCCACGTGGCCATGATGGTCCAGCGGGACGAGGAAAACCCCCTCTACGCAGAATTCGACTACCTCCTCGAGATACTCTCCGAGTACGGGGTCGTGGCGAGCCTCGGGGACGGCATGCGGCCAGGCTGCCTCCAGGATGCCGAGAGGCATGCGAAGACTGCCGAGTACCTGACACTCGGGAGACTGGCCGGCCGGGCACTCGAGGCGGGTGTCCAGAGGATGATCGAGGGCCCTGGCCATATCCCCCTCCCCCAGGTCCCCTGCAACGTCCAGGAGATCAAGGAACTCTCCAACGATGCACCGCTCTACCTCCTCGGCCCCATTGTCACGGACATCGCCCCCGGTTACGACCACGTGGTCTCTGCCATCGGCGGGGCAGTCGCCGCGATGCACGGGGCTGACTTCCTCTGCATGGTCTCCCCGAGCGAACACCTCGCCCTGCCCAGTGTCGACGACATCGTGGAGGGGACGAGGGTTGCCCGGATCGCGGCCCATATCGGAGACATCTCCAGGCACAGGGAGGGTTTCAAGGCACCGCGGGAACTCCAGATGGCGGAGTCGCGGCAGAAGCTCGACTGGGAGTCCATGTTCTCCCTCGCCCTGTTCGGTGACCACGCCCGGGGGGTCCACGGCCGTGACGGGGAGACAGAGACGTGCTCGATGTGCGGGGATCTCTGTGCCGTCAAGCTCGTCCGGGAGATATTCAAGAGAAAAGACTTGTAGAGCAGGGGATGCTCTTTTCCAGCCAGGCCACTGTAACCCGGAACCCCTTCACTCTTTGTCCAGCGAAAGGATGCGGATGGCGAGGAGTGCGGCATTCTCGCCGTTATCCACTCCGACGCATGCGACCGGGACCCCCTTCGGCATCTGGACGATCGAGAGGAGGGCGTCGAGCCCACCCATCAGCTTCCCGCTCACCGGGACCCCGATGACAGGTCGCTTCGTCCGGGATGCCACGACCCCGGGGAGCGCTGCCGAGAGCCCGGCGACAGCGATGAAGACCTTGCAGTCACTCCTCTGGATGTAGTCATCCAGGGCAGCCGGGTCACGATGTGCCGAGATGACCCTGGTCTCCCACGTGACCCCATGCTCATTCAGGACTTCCGCGACCCTCTGCACAATGGACGCATCAGAGGCCGACCCGCTGAGAATCGATACGTCTGTCATGGGTTCGCCATCCACACTTATATGCAGGGGTTGTAAAAATACTATGGGCTGGTTTTTATGGAAAAAGAACCTCTCCTGATGCTGCCAGGCCCCGTGCCCATGCCGGAACGGGTGCGTGCAGCGATGGTGCGGCAGTCAATCAACCACCGCGGGCAGGAGTTCTCGGCGGTATACG
>JAKPSJ010000009.1 GCA_029555345.1 Methanobacteriota archaeon
TATAGAGGTACTCAATTACCAGACGTACGACTCGGTCGGGGCAATCGGGCCGGGAAACACGATGAAGTTCACGTTCCATGTCCGGGCTGGCGTCATGGACGGTGTCTACTTCCCGATGTTCTACCTGGACTTCACGGATGCGGGGAGCCTCCGTTACCCGGTAGCACTGGAAGTCGAGTCTACGCCTGTCTCGATCAGCGTGGTCGATGCACCGGGTTCCTTCTCACCCGGGACAAAGAACAAGGTCGTACTCTCCGTGAACAACCCACGGAAGAATACCGTCAGCAGCGTGACCGTGACGCCGGGCGGAGACGGCATCAGGACCACGCAGGGGAGTGTCTTCATCGGGACGCTCGCGGCTGACGAGGCAAAAAGCGTGACCTTCGAGGTCTGGGCCGAGAAGGAAACGGCACTGACGTTTGATGTATCGTACCGGAACGGTCTCAATACCCACCATTCCATCATCACCATGCCGGTCACCATCGGGGGCCGGGAGACTGCAGCAGAACTCGTTGTCAATAACGTGGAGGTGACCCGGAACGGTCTCCTGGTCACGATCGGTGGTGATGTGACAAACGCGGGCCTCGAAGATGCCAAAGCAGTCAAGGTGACGGTGGGGAGCCCTGCAGATCCCACTGATCCGAACCCCGTATACGTGATAGGGTCGCTCGAGCCGGATGACTTCTCCAGTTTCGAGGTCACCTGCACGGTCCGGGGAGATGATTCCGTGCCCCTGGTCATCCAGTACCGTGATACCGAGGGCAATTTGTTTGAAAAAACGATACCCGTTTCGATCCAGGCGGGTGCTGCGGGGTCATCGGGAACCGGAAACCCGGCAGCAATCTCCCAGGGATCGTCAGCGGTCCAGCGCAGGCCGGGTGGGTTATTCGGGTTCGGCAACGGTGTCGGGAAGATACCCGTGACCGAGATTGCGGTCATCATCGTTGCCGCGGTCCTGGTGCTCGTTGCATGGCGGAAGGGATACCTGGCATCCGCGGCAGAGGCGATCCGGAAGCGCAGGCAGGGATGAAGGACCGTGCCGGGAGATTCGATCATTGAGTTGTGCGGGGTGACAAAGGTCTATCCCCTGCCGGCAGGGGACGTCGTTGCCCTGGACCGCGTCTCGATAACGATCGGGAACGGCGAGTTCGTTGCAATCATGGGGCCCTCCGGTTCGGGAAAGACGACGCTTTTGAATCAGCTCGGGTGCCTCGATCGGCCGACTTCAGGGGACCTCTTCATCAACGACAGGAACACGAGGGAGATGAACGACAGGGAACTGACAAGTCTCCGGTTGAACACGATAGGTTACATATTCCAGCGTTTCAACCTCCTCCCGCTCCTTTCGGCATACGAGAACGTCGAGTTCCCCTACCTGATGAAGCACAGGAGACCGGATTCTTCGGGTCGCGTGGGAGAACTCCTCGCGCAGGTGGGAATCGACAGGACGATGGCAACACACAAGCCGCCGGAACTTTCCGGGGGCCAGCAACAGCGTGTGGCTATCGCCCGGGCCCTCGTCAACGACCCGCAGATCCTCCTCTGCGACGAGCCGACCGGGAACCTCGACTCGGTCACGGGGCAGCAGATCATGGAGATGCTGACCGACCTGAACCGGAAGGGGAGGACGATCGTCATCGTCACGCACGATCCGGGAGTCGCCCGGTATGCCCAGCGGATCATCACGGTCCAGGACGGGAGAGTGGCATGAAGGATATCATCCTCCAGCTCTCCCTCCGGAGCATCCGGATCCATTTCCTCCGCTCCGTGCTTGCAGCGCTCGGTATCGTGATCGGGGTCGTTGCCATCTCCTCCATGGGGATGATGGGTGCAAACATGACCCTCTCGGTGACCGAGGAACTCTCCAAAATGGCCAACATCGTTGTCATCACGGCGGCATCCGGATCCGGTGGAGGACCCGGCGGGGCTATGGGCGGATTCGGCGGCGGAAGCGACGAGAAGATATCGGAAGAGGAGTTCCAGGATATCCAGAAGATCGCAGAAAAGTACGGCCTCGTGTACGTGGTTTACCGGGAATCGGATCGCATCAAGGTCGGAGACAGGGAGGGGAGGTCCACCATTTACGGCCTCGACGAGGACGTCATGCGCCGCATATTCACACTCTCCGATGGCGCATTTCCGAAAAGCACCGCTTCGGTGATCGTCGGGCCGACCCTTGCCGAGCGGTACGAGCTCAAGGTCGGGAGCCGGATCAAGATCGGGGACGAGGACGAGGGGGCTACCACCACGGTGAAGGTTGTCGGCATCCTCGAGGAGAGGGGAATGTCAAACGACATCAACTCCGATATGGCGATCATCGGCAGCGAGAAGCTTTTCACGGGGATATACGGGAACGAGGGGGAGTACAATCAGGTTAACCTCATCCTCAACGATATCAACGACTCCCAGAAAGCCAGGACCGAG
>JAKPSJ010000015.1 GCA_029555345.1 Methanobacteriota archaeon
GTCGATCAAAAACGCGAGTTTTTCAGGGGGTTCCATCCGTATCTTGGCGAGGCTCACGACGCACATGAAGATCCGGGTGAGGTTCCTGTCCGTCCCCGTAATCGTATCGAAGAAGTTTTTCACTATCTGCGCTTGGTAAACTTCGCCACCCATTGCAATAGAGCGGTTACTGTTCCAACTATATAAACCTATTTCCCAAACAAGGCCATATTTCACCGGTTTTTCGCAGAAAAATGTTATTTGGCGGTACTTACGATCCGGATGATGTCGCCGTCCTTCATCTGGTACGTGTCCTTGACCCGCATGTTTGTCCGGGCATCCACCGCGTACAGGAAGCCCTTGCCGATATCCGTATGGACCTGGTACGCAAGGTCCCGGGGTGTGGATCCCTCCCTCATCAGGAATGCGTCCGGCAGGATCCTGCCCTGGGAGTCCGAGAACCTGTGCTCGTCCTCGACGGGATAGACAACGATCATGCGGAGGAGGTCCCGGACTGCACGGTTGATCGCCTGCTGGACACCGGTCCCGCCGTACTTCTCCATGACCTGTGCGATCGTCCGGAGCCCTGTCTTCTGGGCAGGGGAGAGGGCCTCTTCCCGCACGACGGAGAACGAGGGGTCGCCCGGGTGATACCTGACGAGACCGCCAGCCGCCGCATTCCGGAGTGCAAGTTCCCCCGCAGCGGTCGCGAAGGTGAGGCCTGCATCCCGGAGCCTCGCGACGAGGTCTCCGGGTGCAATATCGACGCGGTTCCCGACGGTCAGCATGGGCTTGCTGATGCGGACCACCTCCTCGCAGAACCTGATGAGCGCTGCCTGGTCCGCGTGCACCAGGTCGATTCCAGCGGTCCGTTCCGCGTCCATGATATCTTCGGGTGTGACTTTCAGGCCCGTGAAAACCTCCGATACCGCGCGGTGAATGGGATACGCCTTGGACTGGGCCTGCCTCTGGAGCTTCTGCCAGTGCTTGTCCAGTATCCCGAATATCCACATCGTCATCTCGTTCTTGACGAACTCGATGTCCTGCAGGGGGTCATGGCTCCCTGCCTCCACCGGGTTCCCCTCTGAGTCCGAGGAGCCGCTCGCGTCGACGATATGGATGATGGCGTCTGCCTGCCGGAGGTTGTCGAGGAACTGGTTTCCGAGGCCCTTTCCCTTGTGGGCTTCGGGGACGAGCCCCGCCACGTCGATGAGGTTGACCGGGACATAGCGGATGCCGTCCGTGCAGTGGCCGCAGGAAAGCCCCAGTCCGTGGCAGGGACAGTCGGTCCTGTAATAGGCCACGCCGAAGTTGGCATCGATCGTGGTGAAGGGGTAGCCCGCGATCTCGGCAGGGGCCATCGTCGCCGCCCGGAAGAACGTGGATTTCCCGCAGTTGGGCTTCCCGGCAAGAGCAAGCGTGATCATAGCAATTCCCTTTACCTTCAACCACCTAAAACATTAATGCCTTATGTCATACCAGAAGAAGTCCACCTATTATTTCGATGCCCCCGGTCCTGCGAATACGCATGACTGTGCAGAGATCGCCCTCGAGAGGGCCCGCGAACTTTCCATCAAGAAGGTGCTTGTCGCGAGCACCACGGGAAAAACGGCAGAGGAGTTCCAGCGGGTCTTCCAGGGGACAGGCGTCAGCCTGGTCGTCGTCACCCACGTCGTCGGCTTCTCCAGGCCCGGTGAATGGGAATTTTCGAGGGAGGCTGCCAGGAGGCTGGAGAGTTCGGGTGTCACGATCGTCACGGGTACGCATGCCCTTTCGGGCCTCGAACGGGCGTTCTCCCGGTCGGCGAAGGTGGGTGGCGGCTCCAGGACGGAGGCCGTTGCTGAAGCTCTCCGGAGAGTCGTGTCCGTGGGGTTGAAAGTGGCAGTCGAGTGCACGCTCATTGCGGCGGACCAGGGGGTCATCTCCCCTGACGAGGAGGTGATAGCGGTAGGAGGGACAGCGACTGGAGCCGATACTGTCTGCGTCATCCGGCCTGCCCACACCTCCTCCTTCTTCGACCTGCAGGTCAGGGAGATCGTGGCAATGCCGCGGGACAGGTGAAGGGATGGTCCTTGCCGCGCTGGCAGAGGCGGTACAGACCCTCGGAAAAAACCCAGTGCTCTGGATCCCCGGCATTGCCGCAGGGGTTCTCGCTGCAGGGAACGTCGTCCTGCAGTATTCCATGGGGACGCTCTTCGTGGCGAAGTTGTGGTATATCGAGGCGCTGGCATTCCCGTTCCTCGTTGCCGGGTCGTATTCCGTGATCCGTAGTGGCAACGGGGGTGCCGGGTCGTTCGCAGGGGATGGCGCCCGGTACTACTTCAGGGTCCTCCTCCCCTCGCTGGTCATTGCTTTCGCCATACTGGCAACGATCGTGCTCCTCGCAATTCCCCTCTCACTCGTCGGGAACCCGGCCCTCATCCTCCCGTACATTGCCTTCGGGAGTGCAGTCCCGATACTCTTCTTCACCTTCTTCTTCGACTGTGCAGCGGTCTTCGAAGACTGCCGCGTCTTCGAGAGCATCAGGAGGAGCGTCGAGGTCGTGCTGAACCGCCCGGGCCAGGTCATCCTGTTCTTCCTCGCCTCGGCAGGAGTCGTCTTCCTCGTCACCCTGCCCCTCGTGGTCATCTGGACAGGGCTCCTCTACGAGAACCTCCTGCCCCTTACGACGATGGAGACCGCGGAGCTGCAGGCGCTCTCGATGGAGACGCTGAACGGGATGCTCGGTCCTTCGGGAATTGGCATCACCGCGCTCGTTCTCTTCATATTATTCGCACTCGCAGGAAACCTCGTTCTCACGTTCAAGGCAGCCTTCTACCGCGAGATGCGGGGGCAGGTGCCGCAGGGCGGGACCGTGCCGCTCCAGGGCGAATACGACGAGAAGGGAAGATGGTACAAATACTGAGTGGGGGGATTCACCTGGACATGATGTGGACTGGGGGCTTCCTGGAGGTCCCGCACCAGGCAGTCCTCCCATGACCGGGGTTGCACGCGTGACCATACGCTGCCGGGGCCACCCCTGCGTCACCGCACTCCACCCGACGACCCTCGAGATCACCAGGGATACGGGCCTCACCCCCAGGGGCGACTGCATCGTCGGTGTCGCAGCAGACAGGGCAGCCCGCGATCTCCCCCGCGAGGTCAGGGACCTCCTCTGCCGCGACGATGCAGTGGTCACGGCCAGGTTCTGCTGCGGGGGGGACGCCGTCACCGTCAGGGGCCGCGGGAGCAGCAGGATGACCCTCGCCCACCCGACCGACATGGTGTTCCGAAAGAGTGGGTTCGTGTGCGATCGGACGGTCGCCATCTGCACTGACAGTGCAGCCCGGACTCTTCCCAGGGATTTCGTCGCGAGAATCGTTTCAGGGGAGCAAATCCTCGTATCGTTCGAAGTCAGTGCACCCTGACGTGCCGGGAAGGGCGGAAAGGTCAGTCCCGGCCGAGCATCGTTATCTTCAACTCGGCGCTCGCCAGGATCTCCTCTGCCTTCCGGACCAACACCGCGCCCCTCTCGTACAGGGCGATCGCCTCGTCGAGGCCGGTCTGGTTGTCCTCTATCTTCTGGAGGATCTCCTTGATCTCCTTCATCAGGTCCTCAAACTTCTCTGTCATGGTATACTTCCTCCACCTGTGCCCTGGCCGAACCGTCGGCCACGCGGATCGAGAGCCGGTCCCCGGGGGAGATCTCCCCCACGGAACGGACGATCTTCCTCTCCCGGGAAACGATGCAGTAACCCCGCGAAAGAAGGTGCACCGGGTTCCTCGCTTCGAGGAGATGGGAGAGTGCAGAGAGCCGTTCCCTCTCCCTCGCGACGCGCGACTCAACACCCCGCACCATCCTCCCGCCGAGGACCGAGAGGTCCTCCCTCAAGACGGTCACCCGCTGTCCCATGCGGCGGGGCGAGAGCCTCTCGCGGAGATCGGAGAGATCTGTTTCCGCCCGGTCGAGTTTCGCGAGCAGCCGGCCTGCAAGCACCCTCCTGGTCTCGCCCAGTTCCCCGAGGATCTTCATCCTGTCCGGGACGACGAGCTCCGCCGCGGCCGAGGGGGTCGGCGCCCTGACGTCTGCGGCGAAGTCAGCGAGCGTCACGTCCACCTCGTGCCCGATGGCACTGACCACGGGGACCGGGGAGGAGACGACCGCCCTCACGACGTCGGGGTGGTTGAAGGGGAAGAGGTCTTCGAAGCTCCCCCCGCCGCGGGCGAGGACGATCACCTCCGCGAGCCCAGACAGCCTCCGGATAGCCCGTGCAATCTCGATGTGGGCGAGATCTCCCTGCACGGCCGTCGGGGAGACGACGAGTTCCAGCGGGTACCGCCGGGAGATAACGTTGCGGATGTCCTGGAGGACAGCCCCCGTCTCGGACGTGACGACCCCGACCCGGGACGGGAAAGGCGGCAGGGGCCGCTTCCGCGATGCCTCGAAACAGCCCTCTTCAGAGAGCAGCGCTTTCCATTGCTCGACAAGGAGGTACTTCTCGCCGCGGCCTGCCGGGCGGACGTCCCTGACATAGAACTGGTATCTCCCCATGGGGGAGTAGTGGCCCACCGACCCGAACGCGATGACATCCATCCCATCGGAGAGTTCCAGGGGGAGCCTCGCTGCATTCGTCCTCCAGATGACGCAGGGGATGAGGGCGTTTCTCTCTCCTGTTTTCTCTCCGAGCGAGAAGTAGCGGTGACCCGAGGTATGGGCCTTGTAATTGGTGATCTCCCCCCTGACCCAGATGTCCTGGAGCCGGGGATCGTCCAGGAGGGTCCCTATGAGCGACGAGACCTGCGAGACAGACAAGATCCCCGGTGCACCTCCGGGGATCTCCTCCACAGGTTCCGGGTAGTTCCGGGTCATCAACACTTAATTATGGGCAGGTCGTTATGAAATAGGATCATGGTCGTTTTTGCGGTCTCCACCATGTTTTTCCATGAATACCAGGTGGGGGAGATCCTTTCCGCCGCTTCGGCAGCAGGCCTCGATTCGGTCGAGTTCTGGGTCGAGACCCCTTCTTTTTGGCTCGCCGGGCAGCCGGAGGGAGAACTGCTCCTGGCAAGGAAAGCGTATCCTGCCATGGAAAGGGCGACCCTCCATGCACCCATCCTCGACCTGAACCCGACCTCGGTGAACCTCGCCATCGCCGAGGTATCCGTCCGTTACATCTGCGACTCCGTCAGGCTCGCAGGAAGGGCGGGGTTCCCCCTCGTCACGGTCCATCCAGGGAGGAGGACTGCGAAAAGGCCTCCCGGGCCGCCGGATCTCAGGAAGTTCGACCGCTATATCCGGGCGCTGGAAGATACCTCCCGCGAATCGCGGGTGGAGATCGCAATGGAGAACATGGAAAACCGGGTCAACTCCCTGGTCTGCACTCCCGAAGAGATGCGTGCACTCCTCGACCGCGAGGAGTGGCTCTCCTTCACGCTCGACCTGTCCCATGCAACAACCGGCGGCCCGGGCGTGGCATCGCGGTACATCGACCTCTGCGGGGAGCGTCTCGTCAACGTCCACGTGAGTGCGAGCAGGGACGGGAAACTGCACCTCCCGCCCTCCGGGGACCCGGGGGTCTCGGGTATCCTGCACCGCCTTTCCGGGTCGGGGTACAAGGGCCACCTCACGCTGGAGATCGAGGATCTCGCCCTGCAGCAGGGGCTCTCCTACCAGGAGAAGATCGCCCTCCTTTCGCACGAATCTGGATTCATGAGGGATTTCTTTCGAGAATCGACGGTTTTATAAAATGTCAGCACGATAGATAGAGTGTCACTGGGCACATGAAAAAGATGAGAATTGCCGTTCGGTCGGCGTGGACTTGATGATCGAGGATTTTTTATTCCTTTCGCTGTTCCTCATATGCCTCGTGCTGTCAGCTTTTTTTTCTGCATCGGAGGTCGCCCTGATCTCCGTCACCCGTGCGAAGGTCCGGACACTTGTCAATGAAAACAGGCCGGGATCCGACATCCTCGCACGGCTGAAGGAGGACCCGAACAGGTTCCTGGTCACGATCCTGATAGGGAACAACATTGTCAACGTGGCTGCGGCCTCTATCGCGACCGCGGTGGCGGTGAGCGTTTTCGGTGACATCGGTGTCGGGATTGCGACCGGCGCGGTGGTCCTCCTCCTCCTGGTCTTCGGCGAGATAAGCCCGAAGATTTATGCCACGCAGAACGCGGAGAAGTTTTCCCTTGCCATTGCCCGCCCGATTTACTTCCTCTCCATCGCATTCTCACCCCTGATCTGGGCTATCACGAAGGCGAGAGGGATGCGGTCTCCGGCACAGGGGCTTACAGAACCTTCCGTGACAGAAGAGGAGATAAAGGAATGGATAGAGGTTGGCAAGGAGGAGGGGGCGATCGAGCAGGACGAACGCGAGATGCTCTATTCCGTGCTCGAGTCGGTGACACGACGGCGCGGGAGGTCATGACTCCACGCGTCGATGTCGGGCTTATCGATGACGAGAGCAGCCTGGAGGAGGCCCTCCAGTTCTTCAACGAGACCGGCTTTTCGCGCATTCCCGTCTACCACGAGAAGGTGGACAATATCATTGGCGTCCTCAATGTCAAGGACGTCTTCTCGAGCATGTTCGCAGGGAAGAAGAACGTCAGTATCCGCGACCTGATGTACGACCCATTCTTTGTCCCGGAGAGCAAGAAGATCGATGACCTCCTGCGCGAACTGCAACTCCGGAAGGTCCAGATGGCGGTCGTGCTGGACGAGTACGGCAGTTTCGTCGGCATCGTGACCGTGGAGGATATCCTCGAGGAACTCGTCGGCGACATCCTTGACGAGTTCGACAGGGAGGAGCCCCAGGTCCAGAAGGTCGGGGAGGGGGTCTACCTCGTCGACGCAAAGGTCTGGGTGGAAGACCTCAACGATGAACTCGAACTCACCCTCCCGCTTTCGGAGTCGTACGAGAGTATCGGGGGCCTGGTCATCGAGCGCCTCGGGCACATCCCGCACCCGGGCGAGAGCGTTTACATCAAGGAATGCCACACGACCCTGGTAGTGACCCAGATGCTTTCCAGGCGCATCGTCAAGGTCAAGGTCATCGTGCACCCTCCGGGAGAGGAGAAGGACGGGGAAAAGCAGGAATGAAACGGGTCGCCGTTCTTGCCTCGGGCAGGGGGTCCAATTTCCAGGCCGTGATCGATGCGATCGGGGAGGGATACATCCCGGCCGAGTGTGCCGGCCTCATCTCGGACAACCCTGGCGCCTATGCCATCGAGCGCGCCAGGAAAGCCGGGATCCCCTTTTTCATCGTGGATTATTCCCTGTACGCTTCCAAGGAGGATTACGAGTCTGCCCTGCTCCCGGCGATGCAGTCACTGCATGCAGACCTGTTCGTCCTCGCCGGGTACATGCGCATCCTCGGGGCGCGGATCGTCAGGGAATTCCCAGGCAGGATCATCAACATCCACCCCGCACTCCTCCCGAGTTTTGCGGGGCTGCACGCCCAGCGCCAGGCCCTCGAGTACGGGGTCAAGGTCTCGGGGTGCACTGTCCACTTCGTGGACGAGGGGATGGACAGCGGCCCGATCATCGTCCAGTCGTGCGTCCCGGTGCTTCCCGGGGACGACGAGGAGAGCCTCTCGGAGAGGATCCTCTCCAGGGAGCACCTCTGCCTCCCCTGGGCAGTCCGGGCATTCTGCGAGGGCCGGATCAGGGTCGAGGGCCGCAGGGTCTCTATCACCGGTGAGCCCCCGCCCCCTCCCGGATAAAGGTATATCGCGTCCCGCTGATAGAGAGGTATCCCCTGGATTCACATGGCACGGAGGACAGCAAACCCCGAGGCGCGGCGCATCGCCCGCGAGAGGATTGCAATCCTGTTTGCACGGGCGAAGGAGGCATTCCCAACGAGCCCGGACCTTGCAAACAGGTATGTCTCCCTGGCCCGGAAGATATCCATGAAGCAGCGTGTGAGGCTCGACAGGGAGTTCCGAAGGCAGTTCTGCCACCACTGCCACCGTTTTCTCGTCCCTGGCGTCAACGCGAGGGTCCGGATATCACGCGGCAGGGTCGTCGTCACCTGCCTTTCGTGCCGGCGGCAGACGAGGTACCCG
>JAKPSJ010000016.1 GCA_029555345.1 Methanobacteriota archaeon
CCTGCCCTCCTGCGGTCGATTTCGTTGAGAAGGACGATGATCGCATGGTCGGCGTGCAGGGTGCACGGCCCGACCGAGAAACTCTCTCTCCCTCTGATGAGGAGCGCCTCGTCTGGGGCGAAATCGAGGTGATCGCTCAGGAGGTAGTTCTTGGGCAGATCCCTGCATTCCCGGATATCCTGACCCCCCTCATCCAGGACGGAAAAGGGGAGCGTGGCGAGCAGGTCCCCGGGGCCGCCCTTCTTCACTTCTACCCCGGGCGAAGACTCCCGGAACTCCGTTCCCACCGGGATGGAGAGCGCCTTTTTTACCAGGGCGCCGGCACTCCTCTCGTCCGGGTTGAGTGACCGCAGGCGTCCGCCCGAGAACCGGACGATCTTCCCCGGCCCAGGCGGACCGCGCAGCACGAGGTAACACTCGACGTCCTTCCGGAGGTCGTGCGAGAGGAAAAACGCAGAATTGACGCACCTGCACAGGATGTCCATCCGGCCGGCCCCACCTGGCATGTCCGAGAGGGAGAAATCACCGGCCGTCCGGGCGAGGTGCCCGATGACGGCGAAACGGATCATGGGCAGCTATGTCCCGCCGCCGAACTTCTTCATCATCCGCTGCATCGCGAACCTGCCCTGGCCACCCCGGACCCCTTTCAGCGCCCTCTTCATCGTCTTGTAGTAGTGCAGAAGCTCGCGCACCTCCTCGGGGGACGCCCCTGCCCCCCTCGCGATCCGCTGGATGCGCGAACTTCCGAGGACGGAGGGGTCGTCCATCTCCGCTGCCGTCATGGAGTCCATGATGACGCGGTACCGCTGCATCTTGGAACTCGTGATATCGTACGCGTCCTCCGGTATCTGCATGTTCCCGAGGGGCAGCATGCTCATGACCTGCTTGAGGGGGCCCATCCGCGTGACGGCCTCGAGCTGGCTGTACATGTCGCGGAGTGAGAACTTCCCCCGGAGCATTGCATTGACATCGACGTCGCTCGTGACGAGCGTCTCCTCGGCCTTCTCGACGAGGGCTTTCAGGTCGCCCATCCCGAGCAGCCGGGATATGAACCCATCGGGGTCGAACCTCTCCAGGTCGTCGATCGTCTCTCCGCTCCCGATGAAGACTATCCCGGACCGCGTCTCCGCGACGGCCGAGAGAGCGCCTCCTCCCTTGGCAGTCCCGTCCATCTTCGTTATGATGACGCCGTCGATGCTGATCGCCTCGTGAAACTTCCGGGCCTGCTCCGCAGCCTGCTGCCCCAGGGCTGCATCGATCACGAGCCAGCGGTGGTGAGCCGATGCGATCGCCTGGATATCGATGATCTCCTGGATGAGATCGCTCTCGAGTGCGTGCCGCCCCTGGGTGTCGATGATGACAACCTCGGCCGATGCCATCGCCCGAAGGCCTTCCCTCACGATCTTTCGTGCATCCTTCTCCCTTGGATCCCCGAAGCAGGGGACGTGGACCCGGGAGCAGAGCGTGTTGAGCTGGTCGAATGCACCGGGACGGAACGTGTCTGCGCAGATGACTCCCACGCGGAGACCCTTGCGCTGGAAGTAGCGGGCGAGCTTCGCCGTCGTGGTCGTCTTGCCGCTCCCCTGGAGCCCTGCCATGAGGATGACCTGGGGCTCGAGCCTGACCTCCCCTGGAGAGCCGACCAGCCTGACGAGCTCCTGGTAGACGATGCGGAGAACGTGCTCACGGACGGTCATCCCCTTCGGCGGCTGCTCCTCGAGGGCGCGTTTCTTGATCGCCTCCGAGAGCTGCATCACGAGCCGGACGTTGACGTCGGCCTGGATGAGGGCCCGCTGCAGGTCCCTGACCAGTTCCTCGACGGCCGCACGGTCGACAACGGTCTTCCCCGCGAGCTTCTTCAGGGCATCCTTGAGAGACGCCCCGAGCCGGTCGAGCATCAGGCATCAACCCCGAGGAGCTCGTCGACGACTCTCTCCGCGGAGAACGGGACGATGTCATCGTAGCCCTGCCCGGTGCCGAGGAACATGACCGGTTTCCCGATGGTGTGCGCGATGGAGATAGCGGCGCCGCCTTTCGCGTCCATGTCCGCCTTGGTGAGTATCACCGCGTCTGCCCCCACGGTCTTTTCGAACTCGTGCGCCCTGATGACGGCATCGTTCCCGGCGACGGCCTCGTCCACGTACACGATGATATCGGGGTTCATCACCCTGCGTATCTTCCCGAGCTGGTTCATCAGGTTGGCGCGGTTATGGAACCTCCCGGCCGTGTCAGCAAGGACCGCATCGATCCTGTGCGCCTTCGCGTACTGGACTGCGTCGAAGAGGACGGCGGAGGGGTCGGCGCCTTCCTGGTGCTGGATGATCTTGATGCCGAGGCTGTCTGCATGGACGTCTATCTGCTCGAGTGCACCGGCCCGGAACGTGTCGCCTGCACCGATAACGACTGAAAAACCCTGGTTCTTCAGGTAGGACGCGACCTTCGCGACAGTGGTTGTCTTCCCCGTCCCGTTCACACCGGTGAAGAGGATCTTCACGGGCCTCTCGTGGCCCCTGATATAGGAGACGAGGTCGAATCCCTCCCCAAGCACGCCCACCAACGCATTTCGGAGCGCATTCACGACGATGCCATGCAGGGGCTCCCCGATCTTCCTCCGCCTGCCCGTCAGGTCTTCTTTCACCCTGTGGAGGATCTCGTCGGCAACGGGGAGGGCGACATCGTTCTCCAGGAGCACGATCTGGAGTTCGGAGAGGGGTTCCTTGATATCTTTCTCCGAGACGATGAATTCCCTGTCTGTAATGAGGACTTTTACCCGGGAGATGAGGGAGGGATCTTTCCCCTCGCTCTTTGTTGACGCCGCAGCATCGCTTGCTGAGGCTCCGGCTGGAGCGGATTCTGGAGGGATATTCTGCTCGATGCTGTCTTCCAGTGACCCTGTTACCTTCTGGAGCCTGGACCGGAGCCCCTCGAACATCGTTCTACCCGCGCCCGGTTCAGCCGGCCCGCTCCCCGCCCTGCACGGCCTGGGCCTGCTGCATCTGGTACTGCTTGTACCCTGCCTCGAGCCTGCGGCCTATCTCGTTCATCTGCGTGCGTATCTGGTCGAGGGTCTCCATCACCTTCTTCGCGGAGGCCTCCATCTCGGTGATGCGGTCCCTGAGGTACTCGACTGCCTCGTCTGTCGAGCGTTCCACGACGACCTCGGACCCGATGCTGACAAGGACGCGGCCGGGGTCCTGGATCGTGGCACGGACACTGATCCCTGCACCCATCTGGAGGAGGACGGTGCTCTCGGGAGATTCGGCGATCCCCCTGACTGCCTCTATTGCGGACATGGCTTCGACCCTCCCCTCCTCGAGGAGGGCGAGCTGCTGGGAGAACACCTCTGCCTGCTGCCTGTACTCGTTTAAATATAGCTGCAGGGACTGGAGCTCCCTCGGATCGACTGCATCCATGTCATTCACCCTTGTGCAGGGTAATCGAATGGATTGTGATATACCTTCTTTTCACCCGGTGCTTGCTCCCGAACAGGGTGAATATGCGTTCCCTCGCCTGCGTCTCGCTCGGCGCTTCTATGACCTTTGAAAACGGGCGAACCTCGTCGCCCATCCTGAAGTCGCCTTTAACCTCGAACTTCTGTCCTGCCATTTACCTCTCACTCCAGAAAACCAAATACGTCCTCTATTCTTCCCATCTCGAAGCCGGTCGTCTCGAGCCCCGCCACGTACCCCCTCGAGTTGGCGAGGAGCCCTGTCCCGCTGTTCACTGAACCCGTGCCGACAGGGATGCCGGAGACCTCCTCCACTCTCTGTATCTCGGCCCTCGTGCTGCGTGGGTTGACGAGGACCCCCCTGTTCGTGGCGACTCCTGCCATCCCGACTGCCTTCACGCCGCCCAGGGTGAGTGGCGTGACAGGGACGCCCAGGAAATCCCCTATCTCTCTCGACATCCCCGCCGGCATGTCCGGGTGGACTGCTGCAAACGAGTCGTTGGCCAGGATGACGTTTCCCGCGGCGTTCATCGTATGTTCGAGCAAAAAGACCTCGCGGTACTCCCGGAGACCGGAGATCTCCTCGTCCGTTGCCATCCCGCTCACGACAAAACCCCTCGAGTTGCCCGTGAGAAGTGAGCCGATGATCTCGCTCTCCTGGATCGTGGTCGCGACGATGTCGACGCCGAGCAGCTCCGAGAGCGCATCCCGGAACTCCGCTGGAGCCGACGGAGGGACCACTGCGATATCGTCCAGGACACGGGAGAAGACCCCTATGTGCGGGATGCCCCCAAACGAGATCGTCCTCTCCATCTCACTCCTCGGCGAGTTCTGCCTGGACCTGGCCATCGTCGAACTTCATGGCCCGGACCCGTATCCGCGAAGGCGGCTTTTCCGAGCCCCGGTCCCAGACGCGTTCGTTGATGGTCCGGTCGAGCTTGACGTCCCCGCTCTTCATGTGCCTCGAAAGGTACTTCCTGATGTCCCGGATCGCCGTGTTGCTCCTCTTCCACCGCGGCGCCCTCTTTGCATCGCGGAGGGGTATCACGTAGATCTGTTCCTGGACCTTCTCTGCCATCGTGACCTCACACCTTCAACGTGCTCCGTCTCCAGTTCCGCCTGCGCGGGTGCGTCGTGACCTGGCGCTTTGTCCGGGCCGTCACCCATGCAGGAACCCTGCGATTCTGCTCGCACGCCTTCGCAAGGCGCACCTTGTAACCTTTTGTAGATCTGCTCATGGAATTTTCACCCTCTCGTACCTGCCAGGCCGAGGACCAGTGACTGCTCGTGGAAGGCCGGGAAGAACCGGGATGCATCCTCGCCCCTGGCACGGACCGCTTCGCGCAGTTCTACCTCGTAGTCTCCGTTCTCCAGTGTGCCGGTCTCACCCATGGCAACCTCCAGTAAATGTCCTGCCAGGCGATCGACTTCCTTCCGGGGGAAACCGAGGAGCGGCCGTACATACGAACATCCGAAGGTGTCCTGGACCGACTGGACTTCGCTCCTGGAGAGCATGGGGACACGGTCGTCGAACCGCGTGCCATCCGCGATGACCCTGTACTGCGATGCAAGGTCGCAGAGTGCCGATCTGTGCACCATTTTTATCGCCTCCCCCGGGTGCCCCCTGTCCAGGATGGAATCAACTGCTGCAGGGAGGAGCTCCGGGGAAAAGACCCTGACTCTCCAGGGGAACCCGAGCGCCCCCGCTGCCCTCTCCACGCCCTGGAGGACCCTGTGCTCCCCGAACACGTACGTGTTCAGCTCCACGGAGTAATCCCGGCAGAGGAGGATCGCTGCAAGGGAACTGTCCTTCCCACCGCTGAAGAGGACTCCGGCCTTCATCCTTTCCTGGTGATCCTGAAATCCTTCTTCGCAGGCTGCAGCTGCTGCAGGATGGACTTCAACTGTTCGTCAGTGATCTTCTGCTTGAGACGACCGCTCCTTGCAAGGAGAACGAGCTGCTGCTCTACTGCCCGTGCAAAATCGGGGCGGGTGAGCTTGATGGCATTGAGTCGCTCCCTTGCTTCAGGCTCGAGTATCTGGAGGAGGACGGAATGGAGCTGCGACTCGAGCTGCCTCTGCCTCTCCGCCTCTTCCTGGAGCAACTGCTGTTCGTATGCCTGTTGCTGCAGCTGGGCCACCCTCCTTCGCCTCAGTTCCTCCAGCTCGTCGTCTCCCATCGGCCATTCCTCACTGCTGTGCCTGCGCCTTCTCCTCCCTGGCTATCCTGTCAGCCAGGTTGTCCATGTAGGACATCCCTCCCGGGCTCACCTTTCTCCCGGTCTTCTCTTTCTGGATCAACCCTGCACTCTCGAGCTGCTGGAGTGCTTTTCTCAGGATCGACCCGCTCCCCTTCCTGAACTGGCTCGGCCGGGAGCCCCGGTTCTTCTTGCCCCCGTATATCGTGCGCATCCTCTGCACCCCGATGGGCCCCTCGATGTAGACCCGCCGGAGGATGGAGGCAGCCCTGACAAACCACCATTCGGGGTCGTGGGGAGGCATCTCCTTGTGGACCCCGGTCTTGGCGAATGCTGCCCAGTCCGGGGGCTTCATCTCCGGCCTCTTCTTCAGTTCCTCGGCCAGGGTGCGGATGAACCTGTCTGCCGGGACGTCGTAGACGGTTGTCATGCCTGGTAAAACCTCACTGTCACCGATTGAAATGAACAGTCTTTACTAATTTGTGTGCTGCACTTTTATATATTTCGAGCATGGAGCCCTATCCGTGGCGGCTGCTGGAAATATGGCGGGTTCTATCACTTTTTTGTTCCTCGAGCACCGCAGTCCTGCCTCTCACCATGACAAGGGTGGCGGATGCACCATCCGCGAGGGCCCGAGGGTCGAAATCCGCGTTGCGAAGCCACTTCACCTTGACCCTGTGCCTCTTTTCGAGCTGGAGGGCGACTTCTCCGACCACAGACTCGGTGAGCCCCTGCTTTCCGATCCAGACTGTCGCCTTGATATCCTGCACGGCGTCCCCTTTCTCCGTCATTCTCCCTTCCCCGGAAACGGGTCCCCCGCATGCACCGCCCCGCCTTCCCATCAGGCCCTCCGCCGGACCGGGTACCTCGTCTGCCGCCGGCACGAAAGGCAGGTGACGACGACCCTGCCGCGTGATATCCGGACCCTCGCGTTGACGCCAGGGACGAGAAAACGGTGGCAGTGGTGGCAGAACTGCCTTCGGAACTCCCTGTCGAGCCGGACGCGGTGTTTCATTGATATCTTCCGGGCCAGCGAGACATACCTGTCTGCAAGGGCCGGATCGAGGGGAAATGCCTTCCTCGCCTGTCCAAAGAGGATGGCTATCCTTTCGCGGGCGATGCGCCGTGCCTCGGGGTGTGCTGTTCTCCTGCTCATGGAAATGGAAGAGAGAATTATCACTCTGGTGCCGGGACGAGATATACCTTTATGCAGGCGGGGCAGAATCCTCG
>JAKPSJ010000024.1 GCA_029555345.1 Methanobacteriota archaeon
CTTCGAACGGGTAGAGGTTGACGACCAGGAGGTCGATCGGGACTATGCCGTGCTGCTGCATCACGCCGTCATCGATTCCCCTCCTCCCGAGGAGCCCGCCGTGGATCTTCGGGTGGAGCGTCTTCACCCTCCCATCCATCATCTCGGGGAAACCGGTGTACCCGGACACCTCCGTGAAGGGGATGCCGGCTTCCTTCAGGAGGGCCCCTGTTCCGCCGGAGCTCAAAATGTCAAAGCCGTGCCGGCGGAGGAGAGATGCAAGGTCCACGATCCCTTCTTTGTTCCATACGGAGAGGAGTGCCCAGTTCATAGACATTGGTATGCGAGGCGGGGTAATGAGCATGATGCACGACCCACCCGGAGGGTTGCCGGTGGGCATCCGGCGTCTCAACCATTATCCCCCGGCGGGAAGTAACTCTCCCTCAAAGAATGAGAGAACCCGCTGTCAGGAAGACCCTTTACTGGTGTGAAAAATGCAACGTCCCCCTGCTGGGCAGGAGATGCGCATGCGGCGCGGAGGGGAAGGCTATCCCCCTCCTCCGCCCTTACGATGCCCGCCCCGCACTCGCGGCAGATCGGGGCATCATCACCGGCCTCCTCCGGCAGCACTTCGGGACGGAGTCGCTCCCCAGCGTGGTCATCCTCAACAAGACCTCCGGAAGGGACAGGAACGACCTGATCATTGCGAACGGGGACCGGTTCGGCTGGCTCTCCTTCGATCCCTCATCCGGGAAGTACTCCCTCGAGCTCGAGTTCGGGGCCGTCCCCTGGCTCCTGGCCTCGGCGACGCGGGGGGTCATCGATCTCACATCGGTTGGGGGTGCATACCGCGATGTCACACAGGGAAAGCGAATCGGTGGGAAGAAGTACCCGGCACCCGTCGACCTTCCCGAGGGGCCCGTGCTGATGACGTGGGAGGGCCATGCAGCGGTCGGGACCTGCCGGGCGGGGTCGGTGAAGGTGAGGGAGGCGGGGAGGTATATCCCCGCAACGTACCCGGACCCGGGTTGGGACAGGGTGATATCCTCGAGTATCTCCACTTTGAAGAACCTCGAACGGTCTGCAATACGGTTCATCAGGCACCATGCCGGAAGGGCGTCCTGTGTGGCAGTCTCTTTCTCTGGGGGGAAGGACAGCACCGTCACGATGGAGCTCGCCCGCCGGGCGGGATACGGGAATGCATTCTTCGTGGATACGGGGATGGAGTTCCCCGAGACCCTTGGGTTCGTGCGGTCACTCGGGATAGAAAACATCCTCCATGCGAAGGACTTCTGGCGGGAGATAGAAAAGAACGGCCCGCCGCACAAGGACGACCGCTGGTGCTGCGAACGCCAGAAACTCGCTCCTGTCAAGGAATGGCTGAAAGGGAAGGGCGAGTGCATCACGGTCCAGGGCAACAGGTGGTACGAGTCCTTCGCCCGGTCCGGGCTCCCCCCTGTCGCGAGGAACCCCTATTACCCCCTCCAGGTCAACATATCCCCGATACGGAACTGGAGGGCGCTCGAGGTATTCCTGTATACCTGGTGGAGAAAGATTCCCCAGAACCCCCTCTACGAGCTGGGCTTCGAGAGGGTGGGGTGCTGGATGTGCCCAGCGATGCTCGGGAGCGAATGGGAACGTGTCCGAGTCATCCATCCCGACCTGTACGAAACATGGATGGAGTTCCTGGTGGAATGGGGCAGGAGGAAAGGGATGGATAAGGAGGCGGTCCTTGCCGGTGCCTGGAGATGGAAGAGGGCTCCACCCAAGATGCGCGGTGGCTGACGTGGGAGGAAGAGGAAGAATCCTGCTCTCCATAGAAATCCAGTATCCTTTTTTATTTTCCCGTGAATGACATTTAAACCGTTTTTTCGGGGTTTCCATGTTAGTTATTTATATATAGAACCACAATGCAATAATTATTCGATAGATATATGGAGCAGATCCAAGAGGAGGAATCTAATGACTCCGATGAAAAAAAGGAGCAAGAATCTTCCACTGAATTAGATGGAACCCCCTCTATCGGCGGACCCACTCCGGAAGAACTCCAGAGGAAATACGAGGAGCTGAATGACCGGTTCCTGCGCCTCGCTGCAGATTTCGACAACTACAGGAAGCGGATGGAACGCGAGGTACAGGAGCAGGCGAGGTATGCACTCGAGGCATTCGCAACCGAACTCCTTGAGGTCGTGGACAACTTCGAGCGGGCCCTCTCGGCAGACCCATCGTCTGCACAGGAAGGGCTGGACCAGATCCACAAGCTCTTCTGTACCATCATGGAGAAGCAGGGGATTGTCCCTATCAGGGCAAAGGGAAGGAAGTTCGACCCCACGGAGCAGGAGGCGATTGCATATATTCCGTCGGATGAGGAAGAGGGGACGGTCATAGACGAAGTCTGCTGCGGTTACCGCATGCATGACAGGATCATACGGTTCGCAAAAGTTGCGGTGGCGAAGAAGAAGGAGACAGAGTAATATGGCAAAGGAAAAAGTACTGGGAATCGACCTGGGGACCACTTTCTCGTGCATGGCCATCATGGAGGCCGGAAAACCGGTCGTGATCCCAAACGCCGAAGGACAGAGGACAACACCGTCGGTCGTGGCATTTACGAAGGACGGGGAGAGACTCGTCGGGAGCCTTGCGAAGAGGCAGGCGGTCACGAACCCGACGCGGACAATTCAGTCCATCAAGCGAAAGATGGGGACGAACGAGAAGATCAAGATAGACGACAAGAGCTACACGCCGCAGGAGATCTCGGCTATGATCCTGCAGAAGCTCAAGGCCGATGCAGAGGCATACCTCGGGGAGAAGATAACGAAAGCAGTCATCACGGTCCCCGCATATTTCAACGATGCCCAGCGGCAGGCGACGAAAGACGCCGGCAGGATCGCCGGGCTGGAGGTCTTGCGCATCATCAACGAGCCCACTGCGAGTGCGCTTGCATACGGCATCGACAAGGAGATAGACGCGACCGTGCTGGTCTACGACCTCGGCGGCGGAACGTTCGATGTCTCCATCCTGACTCTCGGCGATGGCGTCTTCGAGGTGAAAGCGACGTCCGGGAACAACCACCTCGGGGGGGACGACTTCGACAACAGGATCATCGATTACCTGGTGGAAGAGTTCCAGAAGAAGGAAGGTATCAACCTGAGGTCGGACCCGATAGCCATGCAGAGGCTGCGGGACGCGGCAGAGAACGCGAAGATCGAGCTCTCCCAGAAGGTGAAGACGAATATCAACCTCCCGTACATCACGACTGGCCTGGACGGCCCCAAGTTCCTGGGCATCGACCTGACGCGGGCCAAGTTCGAGCAGCTCATCGGGGACCTCGTGGAGTCGACAGTCATGCCTGTCAAGCAGGCCCTGAGCGATGCCAAGCTGACGCCCGACCAGATCGACCACGTCCTCCTGGTCGGCGGCTCGACCCGGGTCCCCCTGGTCCAGGAGACTGTCAAGAAGGTCCTCGGCAAGGAACCGGACAAGGGGATCAACCCGGACGAGTGCGTCGCAGTCGGTGCAGCTATCCAGGGTGCGATCCTCTCCGGCGAGACGAAGGACATCGTCCTCCTCGATGTCACGCCGCTGACACTCGGCATCGAGACGCTCGGGGGGATTGCAACGAAGCTGATCGAGCGGAACACCACGATACCGACACGCAAGAGCCAGATCTTCTCGACTGCCGCCGATGGGCAGACGAGCGTCGAGATCCATGTCGTGCAGGGCGAGAGGGCTCTCGCGAAGGACAACTTCACCCTCGGGAGGTTCCAGCTCACGGGGATCCCCCCAGCTCCCCGCGGAGTACCCCAGATCGAGGTGACGTTCGATATCGATGCGAACGGGATCATCCACGTCTCGGCAAAGGACCTCGGGACGGGCAACGAGCAGGCCATCACCATCAAGGGAGACAAGAAGCTCTCCGAGAATGAGATCAAGCGGATGGTCGATGATGCAAAGAAGTTCGAGGATGAAGACAAGAAGAAGAGGGACGAGATAGAGATCAGGAACACCGCGGATACTGCCATTTTCACGGCAGAGAAGCTCCTGAAGGACAATGCCGCGGCGATCGACCCGGCGGACAGGGAGAAAGTCGAAAGCGGCATTTCCGACCTTCGCAAGGCCCTCGGTGAAGACAGGATAGACGAGATCCGCACAAAGATGGAGAGCCTCACCGAGGCAGTCTACAACATCACGACGAAGATTTACCAGAAGGCCCAGGCGGAGCACCAGGCGCAGGCCGGTGCATCGGGGGACCCCGGTGCAGGCACCGGCAAAAGTGGGGGGGCGGACGACGAAAACGTTGTCGATGCCGACTTCAAGGTAAAAGACGAGTGAGCCTTCCATGGCCGGGGGTAACTACTACGACGTCCTGGGAATCTCCAGGAACGCCGACGAGAAGGAGATAAAGAAGGCATACAGGAACCTCGCCCGGAAATACCACCCCGATGTCTGCAAGGAGGCGGGGGCCGAGGAGAGGTTCAAGCAGATCAACGAGGCATACAGTGTCCTCTCCGACCCGCAGAAGAGGGCGCAGTACGACAACCTCGGCCACGATACGTACACGAGTGCCTCGAAAGGTTCGTACACAGGTGGCGGCGGTTTCCATGGCGGCGGGTTCTCGGCGGACTTTTCCGGTTTCGGAGACATCTTCGACTTTTTCAGCGGAGGCTTCTCGGGGTCCCGGGAGACGGGCCAAAGGGGTGGTTCCGACCTCCTGATGAGGATGCAGATCACGCTCGAGGAGGCTGTTTTCGGGGCGGACAAAGAGATAGACGTCAATCACACGGAGGCTTGCAGCCACTGCAACGGAACGGGGAGCGAGACGAAGAAGCTCGTCCACTGCCAAAGGTGCGGCGGTTCCGGGCAGATGAGGCAGATGAGCCAGACCGTGTTCGGCCAGTTCGTGCGCATGAGCACGTGCACCGAGTGCCACGGGAGAGGACGTGTCCCCGAGAAGAAGTGCACTGCCTGCAGGGGCTCGGGTCATACCCAGGTGCACCGCAAGGTGGCAGTCCACATCCCGGCCGGCATCGAGACCGGGATGCGCCTCCGGATGGAAGGCTTCGGGGAGGCTGGCGATTACGGGGCCCCGAACGGGGACCTATTCATCGAGGTTCAGGTCCGGCCGCACCCCCGTTTCAGGCGGTCAGGGGACGACCTCGAGACGGATATCGAAGTGAGCCCGGCGCAGGCGGTCGTCGGTTCGACGGTCGAGGTGGAGACGATCGATAAAAAGAAGGTTGAGCTTGTCATCCCGCCGGGGATCCAGTACAACACCGCCCTGAAGATACCTGGCGAAGGTGTCCGCCGGAGGGGCAGGGCGGGAGACCTCCTCGTCAGGGTGAAGATCGTCATCCCCACCCAGCCGAAACCCGAGGTCCGGAGCCTGTACGAGAAGATCCTCGAGCTCGAGGGCCACAGCCCTCCGGATTCGAAGAAGGGGTTCTTCTCGACATTCAAGGGCAAGAAGTAACCCTGCTTTTTTGTTTTCGGAAAACAAAATCTTCCCATGGAAATCCTCCTGGAACTGGCAGGCGACCACCCCGATCTCCCCTTCCTCGAGCTTGACCTCATCGGCTCCATCCGGGAGAGGGCTCCCCAGGTCGCCGTGGTCGACTGTCGTTTCCCGGAAGAGATCCAGAGGCTTGCCCTCACCCACGCGGCAATGGAATTTCTCGGTTCGTGCCCCGCGGGGAGAGCAGATATCGCCACGTTCCTCGAGGGACTGTCCCTCTCATCCGGGAAGCCGTTCTCCTGCAGGGTGCACAGGGTCCCCGGCACAGCGATGGATGCGGCCTCGGCCGAGCTCGAGAGGATCATCGGCTCGAAGATCAAGGGCAGGGTCGACCTTTCCCACCCGGAAGAGGAGTTCCGGGCGGTCGTATCCGGTTCCCGCTGCTACCTCGGGCGGGTTATCTGGAGGGGAGACCCCGGGCGCTTTTCCAGGCGGCGTCCTGGTGACAGGCCTTTTTTTCACCCCGGCGTCATGATGCCCCGCATGGTCAGGGCACTGGTCAACATCTCGTGCGCACGGAGAGGGGAGCGGCTCCTCGATCCCTTCTGCGGGACAGGGGGGATGGTCCTCGAGGCCTCTCTCGTCGGCATCAGGGCTGTCGGCAGTGACCGCGATCCCTTCATGGCCAGGGGCAGCAGGAGGAACGTCCCCGGGGAGGACATCGTCCTCGCCGAGGCAGGGGCACTCCCTTTCACGAGTTCCTCGTTCGACGCGGTGGTCACCGACCTCCCCTACGGCCAGTCGGTCTCGATCTACGCGAGCGGCCTCGGGGACCTTATCTCCAGGTCCATGAAAGAGGTGGTGAGGGTCCTGAAACCAGGTCGGAGGGCGGTTATCGTCTGCAACCGCGCGATCTGCGGATTGCCGGCCGATGACCTGGAGCTGGTCGCCTCCTGTCCGCAGCGTGTCCACAGGAGCCTCACCCGTTACATCCACGTCTTCGAAAGGAAGGGATGATGATATTCCTGGTACCAACAAGGCTTCACCGATCATTTAAATGAAAAAAGCCACTAAATAGATGCGGGATTTACGAAAGATCCGGGAATGAGAATGGAAACACGCGGGATGGGCAGCGGGAGTACGATCGTCACCTGTTCCCGGACGGAGCGAGGCATCAGGGAACGGAACGAAGACGCATGCGGCATATTCTCGATTCCCTCACCGGCAGGGACCCTCGTCCTACTCGCAGTCGCCGACGGGCTCGGGGGCCACCCTGCAGGAGAAGTTGCGAGCGCTCTTGCAGTCAGGGCGCTCGTGCAGTCTGTCTCGCTCCTCGCGGGATCGCGGGACACACAGGACGGAATGCACCTCCGCGAGGTCCTCGCGACCGGTTTTTCCCATGCGAATGACATGGTGTGCCGATACCCCGGGGAGGACCCCGCGTGCCTGGGGATGGGAACGACACTCGTTGCCGTCCTCCTCACGGAGGGAGGGGAGGGGGTCTGCGGAAATGTCGGCGACAGCCGTGCCTACCTGGTCGGCAGGGCCATCCGGAGGATAACGAGAGACCACTCGGAGGTCCAGGACCTGGTGGACCGGGGCGTGATCCCGGCAGAGCTTGCGCAAAAGCACCCCCTTCGGAACATCGTCACCAGGATAATCGGGAGAGTGGGCGATACACCGGATTTTTACTCGTTCTCCCTGGACGATGACTGCCTCCTCCTCTGTACAGATGGCCTGCTCGACGGTCTCAGCGAGGCCGAGGTCCATCATCTCGTCAGCACGACAGATCTCCCCGATCTCTGCGAGGTTCTGGTCGCAGAGGCACGTGTCCGGAGCAGGGACAATATCACCGTTGTTGCGGCGCGGCGTGCATGAAACCCGCGCCAATTATTTCTTCGACCCCGGAGCAGCGGTGACGATCCGGACTGCATCGACGATTTCCTGCAGCATCTCGACAGGAAAGCCCATCACCATCTCGCCATCTTCGATCCCCGAGTATTTCCGGGACCCGTCGCACCCGAGGGAGTAGTTCGGCCTCCCCGAGAGGTATGTCTGGGCGCATGCATCGGCGCAGACCGACTGGATACCGGAGAACTTAGAGGTGATCCTCCCCCCGAGCCGGAACAGCGTGGCCTGGGCAAGCTTGAGCATCACGCGTGCCTCGGCGATGATGAGAACGACATGGGGCGAGAAGCTTGCCTTTTCCAGCGGGGCATACAGCGTCGCATAGGTCGATCCAGGCTCCACGTGCGGTACCCTCTCGATCGTCCTCGTGCAGGATGCAGTGCTCTCGAACTTCCCGAGCTTGAAGTAAAACTGGCCATTCTTCAGGGTCTCGGTGATCTGCCGGAGGCCGAGCGCCCACGCCCCACCCATGCACTCGTGGTTCTCGACGGTTGCATAAAAGACCCGCCCCTCCCTCCTGGCAAGGTTCACCATCTGGCAGTGCCGCATGGTCCTGTCGAGTTTTTCCATCCCTTCCGGGATCTCTCTCTTGTCCATAGCAAGCCGGATTGCCACCGGCGAGTTCTTCAGGCCGAGAGACCTGGCAAGCACCGCAGAAGCGTCCCGGTAATCCATCTCTCTCATGATCGTCGATTCCATTCTTCTCACGTCCCTCTCTTTCTTTTCAGTGAGGTAGTGCTGGAGCTCGCGGGAGATAAATGTGCTCCTGCGAGGGGGAAACCTAGAGGCGCCTCAACTTGTGGTCCACTTTTTTGAAGAAGTTCTTCCTGGCGTCAACGAACAGGGCGGGCTCTTCTGCCTGCGTGACCACGAGCGACCCCTCCATCCCGAGGTCGATGGTCTTTTGGCCATCGATGACCATTGTAGCGGGCTTTGCGCTCTCGAGGCAGATCTCGACTTTCCGGTCATTGCTGATCAGGTGGGGCCGCGACGAGAGCATGTACGGTGCGAGGGGGACGAGGAGGAACCCCTGGATCCGGGGGTCCACGATGGGACCCCCTGCACTCATCGCGTAGGCCGTGGAACCTGTCGGGGTGCTGACCAGGAGACCATCGGCCCGGAAACTCTCCGCTTCGATCCCATCCACGACAATGACGAACCGGAGCATCTTGGCGGGGCGGCTCGTCACGATGAGGGCCTCGTTGAGGGCCTCGCCAAGGACCTTTCCCCCTGACCTCAGTGCGACTCTCATGCGTGGCTCCGTCGCGAACCCGGGCTCCAGTGTCTCTATGAACGATTGGGCCTCCCCGGGCTCGAGGTCAGCGAGGAACCCCACCTCTCCCCAGTTGACACCGATGACAGGGACCTGGTGGCGCATCTGCTGGATCGTGTGGAGGATGGTGCCGTCACCCCCGACGACAATTGCCAGGTCGGCATCACCGTCAAAGCGCCAGACACTGTCTGAATGGAGGGCATGGGCAGTAGCGGGTTCGAACGAGACCCGGTGCCCCAAAGCCGCGGTCGCGTCCCCCAGTGTCCTGGCAAAAGACAGGGCACCGGGGTCATCGACCCGCGATACCAGTGCGATCTTCATCGTTGACATCGATCTCCCGTCATCTCAGGTATTCGATCACCTTGTGGTGCAGGACCCCGTTCGTGGCGACCATGCACCTGCCTATGGTCACTTCGTCGGGAAACCGTATAGGCCGGCCCTCGAGGTCGCTGACCATCCCCCCGGATTCGGTGCATATCAGCATGCCTGCTGCTGCATCCGTCACCCTCAATGTGCCACGCAGGTCGATAAACCCATCTATCCTCCCGCACCCGATATACGAGAGTTCCAGGGCAGAGGCCCCGAGAAGGCGCCAGCGCCGTATCTTCTGCCCGATATGCATGACCCGGCGGGGATCGAACTTCCTTCCATAGACGCTCATGGCAGATTCATCGAGCCGGGATATCCGGGAGACAGTCATGGCCCTGCCATCGAGGAACGCCCCCTTTCCCTTCACCGCTGTGAAAGTCTCGCCCCCTGCGAGGTCATGGACGAAACCCTCGAGAACGACCCCACCTTCTGCATAGGCAACGGACAGGGCATAAAACGGGATGCCTGCCACCGCGTTGTACGTCCCGTCGACCGGATCGAGAAAGATCGTGCCCTTCTCGCCCCCGAACTCGACCCTGCCCGCCTCTTCGGAGATCAGGGTCCTGCAGAGGGGATACTTTTCGAGGAACGCGATCACGCAGTCCTCTGCGGCACGGTCGATCTCCTTCGTCGGAGTCCCGTCGGCCCCGATGCAGAGGTCCACTCCCCCCTTCTCCGTACCGACGAGCCCTCCTATCGCACCGCGGATCTCCCGTGCAAGGAGATGGCATGCCTCCAGGAATTCCATTGTGCCAGGTCCAAACGATTCTTCAGGAGTATTTATCTGGTGATATAAAGATACATGTTACTGCATTTTTACGCGAGAGTGAACCATAATGAAGGAACAGACAGAGATAGGGAAGCTCAAGGAAGGCCGCTACATGGTCATCGACGATGAACCATGCAGGATACTGGGGATCTCCGTCTCTAAGCCCGGCAAGCACGGTGCTGCGAAGGCACGCATCGATGCCCTGGGACTCTTCGACGGCGTGAAGAGGTCCATCGTCCAGCCGGTCTCTGCCAAGACGTACGTGCCGGTCGTGGAGAGAAAGAGCGGGCAGGTCATCACGATCAGCGGCAATATTGCGACCCTGATGGATATGAAGGAGTTCAATAACTTCGAGATCGAGATCCCCCCGGACAAGGCAGGCAGGATCGAGGTCGGAAAGGAAGTCCAGTACATCGAAGCTCTCGGGAAACGGAAACTCGATATCGAATAGATCCTGACGACCGAACCGTACTTTCTTTTTTCTCCCTGTCGTCATTCCGCGTGGATGCGGGGGCTATACCTCCGCAGGTCCCAATTATCCCCTCAAAATGGCAAAGTGCCTTTGATCTCCCGAGTTTGGCAGGGCAGTAATGGTCCGCGAGGATTCCGGTCAGTATTTTCCGAGGTACCGTTCCGGGACCTTTATCTCCATCTTGTAGGAGTTGACCATGTGCGTGCTGACGACGAAGTAATATGACCGCGGCGCGGTCCCTTCGTAAAATTTTTCGATCCACGGGCGCGGGTCGTTTGCCGTGTCATTTTTCCAGAATTTTGCATTCAGACCACCCCGGGGCTCTATCTTCCTGACGAGGGAGCCGTCTGCTGCATCTCTCACCTCTATGGAGAACGAGGGGAATACTTCCGAGGCCACGAAGTCAGCCGGCCCCGCCTCCTTTGAGGACGTCTCTCCCACGAAGGTGGTTTCCCATGGATCGACCGTGTAGTGCAGCTCCCAGTACGGGAATGGCATTGCCAACGTCTGGGTGATACCGCCGGCCTGGGACTGGATCGTCGCATAGGTGAGCATCCTCTCGACAGGGAGGGTCGTATCAGGGAAATATGTGAAAGAGGGGGTCGTCGGGGAAGGGTGCAGGGCAACGTACCCCAGGGTCTCGGGTTTCCCGCTCCAGGTGGGCGTGGTGACAGGTGTCTCCAGTGGGGTGGTCGTACCAGGAGTCCGGGTTAATTGCGTCCCGGGAGGTAGCACGGGGGTCGGTTCGGGAGTTTCCTTTGCCGGGTGGAGACCAGGAAGCGCAGGGAGGCTCATGTCGATGGGCTCTCCCAGTATGAGGGGTTTTACCACCCCGGCAAGGATAACCATCCCGGCAATCGCCACCATGAGAATGGCGACGTCCCTCCTCTCCATACCCGAGTGTTGGTCCACTGGAGATATAAGGGACTCGCCTGTGCGGGATCCTTTTGCATCGGCCAGAGGCCCTGCGGGCGGTGTCCTCGCCGGGGGGATAACGGCAGCACGGGGGGCCATCCTGGTAAAGAAGGTGGCTGGCAGGTCGTTCGAAGAGGCGCCGGGCTCGGGAGCACTGCGGATGAGTGGATCAACTGCCCCGATGATCTACATTTTTCTTCCTTTCCGCCCAACAATAGGGAATACCCAAAAAACGAGGTTATCCATGACAGAAGAGGCAGGAAAGACACCGGAAGAATGCAACGGGGTCTGTGAAGGGTGCCCCAGTGCGCAGGGGTGCGACAGCGACAAGAAGGCGCCGATAGGAAAGGGTCTCCCCCCCAAGGCAGAAATCGACGTGGACCATGTCATCCTCGTCCTCTCCGGGAAGGGAGGCGTAGGGAAGTCCACGGTCGCCGTCAACCTCTCGTTCGCTCTCTCTGCTCAGGGGTACAACGTGGGACTCCTCGACCTCGATATTCACGGCCCGAACGTCCCGAAGATGCTCGGCCTCGAGGATCACCGCCTGACAACTCTCGGGAACCTGATCCAGCCCGTCAGGGTGACGGGGACCCTTTCCGTGGTGTCGATGGCATTCCTGCTGCCCGACAAGAGCACTCCCGTGATCTGGCGGGGCCCCATGAAGATGAGTGCCATCAGCCAGTTCCTCTCCGAGGTGGACTGGGGACACCTCGACTTCCTCGTCGTCGACCTTCCGCCGGGCACGGGAGACGAGGCCCTCTCCATCGTCCAGCTCGCACCGAACGTGAGGGGGGCCGTGATCGTCACGACACCCCAGGAAGTCGCCACGATGGACGCGATGAAGGCCGCGAAGTTCGTGGGGCAGCTCGGTGTCCCGGTCGTCGGGATCGTGGAGAACATGAGCGGGCTCGTCTGCCCCCACTGCAAGCAGGAGATCGACCTCTTCGGGAAGGGGGGAGGGGAGACCATCGCCAGGGAGCTGGGTGTCCCGTTCCTGGGGAGCATCCCGCTCGACCCGGAGATGAGGAAAGCAGGCGACGAGGGGAGACCGTTCATCATCCGCAGCCACGACAGCCCGACATGGAAGAGCGTCGACAGGGTCATGGAAGAACTCGTCAGGGTGGTCGAAGGTTAAATGGACCTTCGTGACGTACTCATCGGGGGAGCACGACCCCTCGATATTTACGATGACATCCTCCCCGTACTCGAGGATGTCAGTCTCCTCCCGTGGAAAGTGGAGGAGATATACCGGAAAGCGAGCTCGTACGACGACGAGCACCTCGACCGCCTCAGGTTTGCCCTCCTGCGGCTCCAGGTCTATGCGGACATCCACCGGAACGAGGACATGGAGAAGGCCCAGGCGATCAAGTACGCTGCTGTCGTTCTCGAGAAGGTCGTATTCGGGTCATTGATGCTCGGCCACGAGGAGATGGAACGCGATTGAGGTGCCTGCCGCCCCGCCAGAGGGCAACTGGCTCGTCCCGGCATTGAACGAACCACGCATACCTGCCGAATGGTGACCCCATCCATGGACATGGAGAAATATTCCTTCATCGCACGGATACCTGACCGGCCGGGTGCACTCCACCCTGCAGTCGACGTCATATCGCGGAACGGGGGGAACATCAACAGGATCCAGTTCGATAAAAGGATCGACCCCTGCACGGTTTTTTTCGAAGTGACGGCCAGCAGCCTGGCCAGGGAAGAGATCGCCCGCGGACTCCGGGAACTGGGATACCTGCAGGCTGCCTTGAAACCGCAGAGTTTCCTCAAGCTCTCGGTCCATATGCCCCACACCCCCGGGGCGCTCAACGACTTCCTCCGGTATACGACTGCACACCAGGCCAACATCGCCCGGATCGATTTCGACGACCGGGGGAGCACCCCCCACACCCTTTCCGTCAGCCTCAACCTCGAGGAGGAGGGGGAGGTCACGAGGCTTCTCGACGAGCTGAAGTCCAGGTACCGCATGGAAGTCCTCGAGTACGATACGAGTGGAAAGCACCTCGATGACACGGTCTTCTACCTCCGTTTCGCCCAGTCCCTCCGCGGGATCGTGGGAGACTCCGGGGACGCGTTCCTCCTCTCTCTCCTCGGTGACATCAACCATGTTGCCCAGGAACTGATGAACCGCGGCAAGGACCCGAAAACGGTGTTCGAGAGCGTCGAAAAGACAGGGAAGACCCTGAAAGAGACCTGCGGCCCCGGGTTCTATGCGGACGTCCAGGCCATACCGCTTGCAACGGACCTGCAGCTCGTCTGCATCCAGCCGCCCTGCGGGGGGTCCATATTCCTCCTCGACACACCCGGCGAGTGCGTCATGGTCGATACGGGGTACGGCATCTATCATCCGGACACCTGCAAGATCATCCGGAAGGAGGCCCCTGGGGCTCTCGAGCGGCTCACGAAGATCGTCATCACTCATGCCGATGCGGACCACTGCGGGGCGGGGGGTCTCTTTCCCGTCCCCTCCCTGGTGCACGGGGGAACCCGCGACATCATCCTCGTCTCCAACAGGGCGTACGGCTCCCGGAACCAGGCATCCATCCTCGAGGAAGTCTACACATCCCTCATCAACCTATTCTCCCGGTTCACTCCCCCACGCGACATGGTCCTCTTTCCAACGGCGGGAGAAGAGAGGGTGGGGCCCTTCCCTGTCATCGGGGAGGTCAGGGCAGGCAGGCACGCCTTTCTCGTGCTGGAGGGTCTCGGAGGCCACCTCTTCGGGCAGGTCTACCTCTATTCCCGAGAACTCGGGGTCTTCTTCCCTGCAGATACCGTCATCAACTTCGAGTTCCTGACCCCCGAGAGGGCGCAGTACAACACCCTTGCCATCAACCTGGTGACATCCGTCAACGTGGACAGCGGGAGGGCCCGCGAAGAGAGGCAGGAGATCCTCGGGATCGTGTCCCGGACAGAGGGCTCTTACCATGGCGGGAGGTCCGAATGCCTGCTGTGCGGAGGGCACGGGCCTGTTTCGCTCCTCCGCGGGGGGCGGCTGATGCCGGCTTCGCCTCTCCGCCGTGTCGCGGCAGAATAGTGGCGCCGGGGTCCATGAACGCATGCCCGGGATGCCGTTCTGTGCAATGACCGGCCGGCAGAGGGGTGCTCGTCGTTGCAAATGCGTTCCCGGCACCTCATCCCAACCTCTATCATAGGGGAAAGATAAGTTGTTCCAGGGAGAGAATGGCAGCGCAGAGGGTCCAGGAGATGATGCGCCTCATGGCACAGCATATCGCGGCCATTGCCGGGTCGATCTCCGACGAGGAGGTGGAAAGGTTCATCGGCGAGATCCTCCACGCACGGAGGATTTACATCATGGGTGCCGGGAGGTCGGGGCTTGTCGCCAAGGCATTCGCCATGCGCCTGATGCACCTCGGGCTCGCGAGTTACGTCGTCGGGGAGACCATCACACCGGCGATGAAACCGGGTGACCTCGTTGTCGTCTTTTCAGGTTCGGGAATGACAAAGACCGTGGCCGACATCGCGGAGACGGCCAAGGAGATCGGGGGCAGGGTCGCCCTGATCACCTCGAACAAGGACTCGCGTATCGGCAGAGTCGCAGACACCCTGGTCATCATCGAGCACCGCAGGGACGAGGTCAGGGACGAGGGGGCAGAGTTCGAGATCCGCCAGGTCATGGGGGAGCACAAGTCGTTCGCACCGCTGGGCACCCTCTTCGAGACCGCGGCCATGGTCTTTGCCGACGCCGTTATCTCCCGGCTGATGGAGATCACGAAGACCGACGAGAGGGAACTGAAAGACAGGCATGCAAACATCGAGTAAGGAGAAGGAGACATGAAGGAGGCACGGTGCGCGGAAAGATGTCTCGGGATCGAGATATCGGGGATCCGCAAGCTTTTCGAGTCCGCTGCGCCGGACTCGATCAACCTGGGGCTGGGCCAGCCCGATTTCGACACGCCGGAGCACATCAAGGAGGGCGCAATTGCGGCGATCCGGGAAGGAAAAACAGCATATACCCCGAACATGGGAATACCAGAGCTCCGGGAGGCGCTCTCGCGCAAGTTCGAGAAGGAGAACAACCTCTCCTATTCGCCCGACCAGATCATTGTCACTGCAGGTGCAAGCGAGGCGCTCCACATCGCCATGCAGGCGCTCGTCGAGCAGGGCGACAGGGTCCTCTATGCCGACCCGGGTTTCGTCTCGTACGGGGCGCTCGCAGTCCTCGCGGGAGGCAGGCCGGAAGGAGTCCCCCTCGATGTGCGCATGTGCATCGATGTCGAGAAGGCGAAGGAGATGATGGACGGGGCCCGCATTTTCATCCTCAATTCGCCGGGGAACCCGACAGGCGCCGTGGAACCAAAGGAGAGCATCCGTGCCCTCGTCGAGTACGGCAACGACCGCGGTGTCACGATCGTGAGCGACGAGGTGTACGAGCACTTCATATACGGGTCGACGCACTGGAGCCCGGCCCTCTTCGGCGAGGACGTGATCACGGTGAACGCGACCAGCAAGACCTATGCCATGACGGGCTGGAGGCTCGGGTACCTCGCCGGCCCCCGGGAATATACCGAGCAGGCCCTCAAGGTCCACCAGTACTGCCAGGCATGTGCGACATCGATCTCGCAGTACGCAGCACTCTCCGCGTACTGCGGTCCACAGGACTGCGTTGCGGCAATGAGGGAGGAGTACCGGGCCCGCCGCGACTACCTGTACGGGGAGTTGACCGGCATGGGCTTTTCGTTTCCCAGGCCTGAGGGGGCGTTCTACATGTTCGTACCGTTCGGCGAGGCCCTCACTGGAAAGATCCTGAAATCGGGGGTCGTCGTGGTTCCCGGGGATTCTTTCGGGTGCAATGCACTGGGGCATGCCCGGATGAGCTATGCAGCCAGCCGCAGCACACTCCAGGCTGCAGTGGGAAGGATCCGGAAAGCCGTGGGGGGATGAGAGGCATGGTCAGGGACCTTCTGGTGAAGCTCTCCAATGCCCATGGGGTGTCCGGGAGCGAGGACAGCATTGCAGCAATCGTGAAGAGGGAACTCGGGAAGTGCGTGGACGAGATCTCGGTGGACCGGATGGGCAATGTCATCGCGGTCAGGAGGGGGGGGAAATTCCGGGTCATGCTCGCAGCCCATGCAGACGAGATAGGCCTGATGGTCAAGTCCATAGACGAGAAGGGGTTCATCAGGTTCGTCACCCTCGGGGGATGGTTCGCCCCGACCCTCTACAACCAGAGGGTCGTCCTCCACGGTTCGAAAGGACGTGTCACCGGCGTCCTGGGGGGGAAGCCAATCCACAAGATGGACGAAGAGGAGAGAAAAAAGGGCGTGAAGGTCGAGGACATGTTCATCGACGTGGGGGGCTGCAGCCGCGAGGAAGTTGCGGACCTGGGCATCTCTGTCGGGACGCCCATCACCCTCGACCGCGACGTTGCACCCCTCGCAAACGGGCGGATAACCGGCAAGGCATTCAACAACAGGATCGGTGTGGCCATCCTGATCAGGACGATGCAGCAGGTGACGTCGCCCCATACCATCTATGCAGTCTTCACGGTCCAGGAGGAGGTGGGTCTCAAAGGGGCGAAGACCAGTGCGTACACAATCAACCCTGACTGTGCCATCGCCACTGACGTCACCGTCCCCGGAGACCACCCGGGCATCGACTTAAAGGACGTGCCCGTGGAGATGGGAAAGGGCCCGGTCATCACCATAGTGGAGGCGAGCGGCAGGGGCCTCATCGCGAGCCGGTCGATGGTGAAGTGGCTTGCAGATGCGGCGGAATCATCCGGCATACCCATCCAGTTCGAGGTCGGGAGCGGCGGGACGACGGACGCCGCCGCCATATACCTCGAGCGGGGAGGTATCCCGAGCACGACGCTCTCGATCGCGAGCCGGTACATCCATTCCCCTGTCGAGGTCGTGGACGTTGCTGACATCGAGAACGGGGTACGGCTCCTCGTCGAGGCACTCAGGACGAAGCCGAGGTTCTGATCCCGGCCCGGGCAGAAAAGGGAGAGTCCGGTCCTGGCTGGATAGGGGGAGTCCCGCGCGTTCTCTTCCGCGTTACTTTTTTTAGAGACCGGGCGGGGGGCCCGGTCGGGTGCGGCAGGAAAGTACTCCATCGCGGGACGGGGGAAGCCGAGGCCCTCGCATGCAGGTTCCGAGGTGGAACAAGGGTCCATCCAACGGGCAACGACGCCGGAAAATTTTACATTATTTCGAGATTTTCTGAAAATAACCTTTTTTTCTTGGATTTTTCCCACCACGCCATGGATACCGCCAGCCAGGAAACATGGTGCACAGTGATGGGGTTTTCACAGTATCCCCGTGGAGTGTCCTGATCCCGGTTCTACGTTTTTCGTGGAACGGAAGTGAGAAAAGGGGGCTTTATTGGACCCCAATAAGGGAAAGTTTTAAATAGATAAATGAAGAGGATATGTTGAATACATTTGTTTGGGAATTGGAGTGACTCATCGCCGCCGATTTCCAATTGGGGAATGTATACAAAAATGCATCTGAGGTACCCGTATGACAAGCGAAAGAGGGCTGCAGATAGTCATAGCTATCCTCGTGTGTCTCTCCCTGGTGCTCCCGGCATCGGCTGCACTCGGCATCGGTGGGATAGACCCCTCATGGGGATTAAATACACAGAGTGACAGGTACATCTCGAACCTGTCGGGGACCGATTTTCCCGGGCAGGACGAAGTAACAGTTGCTCTGAGCATGAGCGGGGAGGAAAACATCACGGGCAAGTATGTCACGGTGGTGTCACCGACCCGGATAACATGTGTCCTTAACCTGACCGGCAGGAAAGCAGGCCAGTGGGACGTGACCGTGATCAACACGACGAGCGGCGAGACTGCCGTTCTTCCAAAAGGTTTCTCAGTGGAAAACCCTGCCCCGGAGGTCACGTCCATCACCCCCACTTCCGGTGAGAACGACGACTGGGTCGAGATCACGAACCTCGCAGGAAATTATTTCCTGCCCAACGTGACGGTCAACCTGACAAGGGGTGCGACAGTTATCCCTGGCGTCGATGTCGCCCGCGTGAGCGCATCGAAGATCACCTGCCGCTTCAACATCACGTTCGCGGAACCGGGGCTCTACAACGTTACGGTCACGAACGACGACGGGAAATCCGCAACGCTCCTTAATGGATTCCAGGTTCGCAATCCAAAGCCAAAGGTTATTGTCATCAACCCGTCTTCGGGGACGAACGACAAGGTCATCGGGATAACGGACCTGTCAGGCTCCGGCTTCATGCCGGGAGCGAATGTCACGCTGCAGAGGGAGAGTTACCCGGATATTCCCACCATCAACGGTGCAATCGTCGAGTCGCCGAGCAAGATCCTCTGCTTCTTCGATCTGACTGGAGCCCGCGTCGGGAAGTGGGATGTCGTTGTCACGAATCCGGATGGCCAGAACGGGACACTTTCCTCTGGGTTCACGGTCTACTACCCCGACTCTCCATCTATCAGCGGGATCACCCCGGCCAACGGGGAGAACACGGGGATCATTGCTGCGAACGTGGTCGGGAGCGGATTCTACAATAACGCAACCGTGAAACTCGCGAGGGGGGCGCAGACGATCTCGGGTACGGTTCTCTCGACTTCGAAGACAGAGATCGGGGTCCAGTTCAACCTCACGGGGGTGCCTGCCGGGAAGTACAACCTGACGGTCGCCAACGAGGATGGCCAGGAAGACACGAAGGCAGAGGCGTTCACGGTCACGAACCCGCACCCCACAATATCGGGAGTCGACCCCCCCTCCGGTCTCAACACTGGTTATGTGACACTGGATATCTTCGGGACTGGTTTCCTCCCCAATGCAGCGATCACATTCACCAGGGGAGTGACATCTTTCAGTGAAGTCAGCACGTATTTGAATAGTACACACCTCCGGTGCACAGTGTCACTGAATGGTAAAGAGGCCGGAGTGTACAACGTCACGGTCACGAATACGGACGGTCTTTTCGTGACAAAGACGGATGCATTTACGATCCTGAACCCGGCGCCCAAGGTCAACGCAGTGGACCCGGTGACAGGACAGAATACCGGTTCTAGAGAGGTTATAATAACCGGGGAAAATTTCCTCGACGGTGCGAATGCGAGCTTCGAGCGCACAAACGAGTCCTCGATCATGGCAGATCCAGTCAGTTGGGTCAACTCGACATATCTCCGCTGTACATTCGACCTGACTGGGAAGGCGGCCGGGGCATGGACAGTCAAGGTGACGAACCCCGATGGGAGGAGCAGTGCCGAGAATGTCGTCTTCACCATCACCAACCCGCCCCCCGACCCCCTGACGATCACCCCGAATTCAGGTCGTAACAACGAATCGATTTTGATCAACGAACTGAAGGGGAGCGGTTTCCTTCCTGGCGCAAGCGTGAAACTCGCTCGGGCAGGGGAAAAAGATATCAACGGTAGCGTAGTTGACGACGTCAATGTCACCACCCAGACCATCATGTGCGTTTTTAACCTGAATGGAGCACGCGTGGGGTACTGGGACGTCGTGGTCACGAACACGGATGGCCAGTCAGGCACCCTCGAGAAAGGGTTCTTTGTGCGGTATCCGGCAGCCCCGTTTGTCCTGGCAATTGAGCCAGCGTTCGCTCCCAACGATGGACCCGTCTCTATCACCAACCTCTCCGGTACAGGATTCCACGACAACGCAACCGTGAAACTCGCCAGGGCATCGCACTCTGACATCAATGCAACAGGCGTCCACGTGGTCGATTCCGGGAAGATAACGTGCACCTTCGACCTGGCCGGTGCAGAACCCGGCAAGTGGGACGTTGTTGTCGCGAACGACGACGGGCAGTCCGGGTCGCTGCCAGGTGGGTTCGAAGTCCGCTATCCCGCGCCGACCGTGACAGGCATCACCCCTGGCAAGGGCAACAACAACCAGATCGTCTCGATAACAGACCTCGCAGGGAGCAACTTCAGGAGCGGCGCCACGGTGAAACTCGTCAGGGCATCGCACCCTGACATCAATGCAACAGACGTCCACGTGGTCGATTCCGGGAAGATCACATGTTCCATCAACCTCAACGGTATGGACGTCGGTGACTGGGACGTCGTGGTCACGAACACAGACGGCCAGTCCGGGTCGCTCGAGAACGGGTTCACTATCGAGTACCCCAACCCGGTCGTCACATCCATAACGCCGAATTCGGGAGCAAACGACGGTCCACTCCAGATAACAGCCGTGAAAGGGAACTACTTCAGGGAGGATGCGACAGTCAAGCTTACTAAGACGGGACTTGCGCCAATCGAGGCGACAGGTGTCCACGTCATCAATGCCACGACCCTGAACTGCACGGTTGACCTGGCCGGGCGGACAACCGGCCAGTGGGACGTTGTCGTGACCAATACCGACGGCAAGACAGGTACATTGTCCAAGGGGTTCCAGGTACTCCCACCGCCGCCGGTCCCAGACTTTTCGGCAAGCCCGGTCTACGGGACGGTGCCACTGGCAGTCAGGTTCACTGATCTTTCCATGAACAACCCGACGGCATGGATATGGGACTTCGGGGACGGGAGCATGAGCGGCGTCCTTGACCGGAACCCGGTCCATACCTACAACAAGGTGGGGACATACAACGTCACGCTCACGGTCTTCAACCCAGGGGCACCCGAAGGCAGGAGTGTCACCAAGGCGTCTTACATAACAGTCGTACGAACACCTGTCGCTGACTTCACCGCCACCCCGACTTCAGGGAACGCACCCCTGCTCGTCCAGTTCACCGATACGTCCATGGGTAACCCGACAGGGTGGGTCTGGAACTTCGGAGACGGCAGCATCTCAACGCAGCAGAACCCGTACCACCTGTACAAGGACCCCGGGGTCTACTCGGTCACGCTGAGCGTAAGGAATTCCGCGGGAAGTGATGGAATCACGAAGGAAGGCCTCATCACCGTCAGGGCCAGCCCAGTTGCGGACTTCTCTGCGAACAGGACATCCGGTGCAGCCCCGCTTGTCGTCCAGTTCACCGATAAATCGAGCGGCGTTCCGACGTCATGGAACTGGAACTTCGGTGACGGCACCAGCTCGATCAACCAGAGCCCCGTCCACGAATACAGCACCCCGGGCGTCTATACCGTCAGCCTGACAATTACAAACGACGTTGGGATTGACACGAAGACGCGGGCAGGCTACATCACCGTCGGCGAAGGGCTCCTGGCATCGTTCACCTATACGACGAGCAACCCCGAGAACCTCGCCCCCCTGACCGTCGCATTCACGGATACCTCGAGGGACTCCCCCACCCTGTGGACCTGGAACTTCGGTGACGGCCACATGGCCACCGAGAGAAACCCGATCTACACCTATGCAAAGGCTGGCAACTACACCGTCACCCTGACAGTCTCGGACGGGTTCAGGAGCAGTTCCTCTACCAAGGAGATCGAGGTGAAACCGAGGCTGGTCGCGAACTTCAAGGTCGAACCCTCGACAGGGTCCGTACCATTAAAGGTCCAGCTCATCGACCAGTCGATAGGGACACCCAATTCCTGGACCTGGATCATCATCCGCGATGAGACGAATATGACGATCTTTGACCCGGGCAAGGCGACCGAGACCTATACTTGCAACGAACCCGGCTCCTATGACGTGGTGCTCACGGTATCAGATGCATATGGGAACGCGGAAACCATCACAAAGAATGACGCGGTCCAGGTCATTCCCTTCCCATGAGGAGGGAGAGAACCGCATCTTTTTCATCTAATGAAAAGACTGTAGTTTCCTTTTCTCCTATTTTTATAGGGGATACCCCGGTGCTCTTTTTGGAGGATGTGACATTGGCAAAAAAGTTCTCATGCAACCGCCCTAGATGAATAGACAGGGCGATCTCAGTCCCCAACCTTTGCCCTGAGTTCCCGCATCGCGTCGCGGATGCGGATGGCCTCTTCGAAGTCGAGCTGTTCGGCAGCCTGGTACATCTTCGCCTCGAGTTCCACGAGGACGTTTGGGACCTCCGCCCTCGGGACATGGCGCGTGTCCCTGATATCCACTTCCTTACGGGGGACCGGTTTCTGGACGGTCTGCGGGACGATGCCGTGCAGGGTGTTGTATTCCCTCTGGATGGCCCTTCTTCTCTCAGTCTCGGCCACGGCGGCCCGGATGGACCCGGTGATGTTGTCGGCGTAGAGCACGACCCGCGAGTTGACGTTCCGGGCAGCCCTCCCGATGATCTGGACGAGGCTCCGGGTGTCCCGGAGGAAGCCCTCCTTGTCTGCGTCCAGTATCCCGATGAACCCCACTTCCGGGATATCGAGCCCTTCCCGCAGGAGGTTGATCCCGACGAGGACATCGAACTTCCCGAGGCGGAGCTCCCTGATGATCTCGGTCCGCTCGAGGGTGTCGATCTCCGAGTGGAGGTACCTCGTCCTGATACCCTTCTCCGCGAGGTAGTCCGAGAGTTCCTCTGCCAGTTTCTTGGTGAGGGTCGTCAGGAGGACCCTGTCTCCGCGTTCGACGGTCCGGCGGATCTCCCCGATGACATCCTCGATCTGCCCCCCGGTCCCACGGACGAGGACCTCCGGGTCGACGAGCCCGGTGGGCCGGATGATCTGCTCGACGACCTGCTGGGAACAGGAGAGTTCCCAGTCGCCGGGTGTCGCGGAGACGAATATCACCCGGCGCATGAACTGCTCGAACTCACGGAACATGAGCGGGCGGTTGTCGTACGCACTCGGGAGCCGGAACCCGTAGTCCACGAGGGCCTTCTTGCGCGAACGGTCCCCGTGGTACATGCCGTGCAGCTGGGGGATCGTCTGGTGGCTCTCGTCGATGAACATCAGGAAGTCGGGGGGGAAGTAGTCGAGAAGGCAGTAGGGTCTCTCCCCCGGTTTCCGGAAGTCGAAGTGGCGCGAGTAGTTCTCGATCCCCTTGCAGGAACCGGTCTCCTCGATCATCTCCAGGTCATACAGTGTCCTCTGTTCGAGGCGGTGGGCCTCCAGCATACCGAGCTCGGGCAGTCTCTCGTCGAGTTCCTTCCGGATGGAAGCAATGGCCCGTTTCTGCACGTCCCCGGGGATGACGTAGTGGCGGGCGGGATAGACGTGGAAGTACCGGTGGCTC
>JAKPSJ010000054.1 GCA_029555345.1 Methanobacteriota archaeon
TCTCCGGGGGAGAGGGAACGGGCGGGGTGTTACGACCAGCTTTTTTCCGTTCGCGACAAAGACACACCGGACTTCACCGGATGGCACGATCTCGATATTCCTCTTTCCAAGCGTGCACCCGCTCCCGAGCTGGACTCCGTCGGCAAGGCAGGACTCCGGAGGCTTTCCCGCGCAGTGGATCTCGGCCTTCATCTGGAAGGGGTCACCGCAGAAATTTTCCCTCACATATTTTCCGATGCGATACCCGAGCACGATATAAGGGCCCAGGTGGCCGTGGAACGCAGCAAGTTCCTCGATGGAAAATTCGGGGACCAGGTTGTAGAACCTGCAATGGGAATGGGAGTGAGCATCCATAGCTGTACCTTGCCGGAATGATATTTATCTGTTCCCTGATGCGAATTGATATGAAATAGATAGAATAAAATCTACTAAATAAGAGAACTATATCATTTCGTCCTTACCTTTTCTTATCTTTCACGGGGAAATACTGATCCATGGACACCTCTTCACCGGTCCATGCACCTATGGACCCATCGCAGTACGACTCCCTTATCGGGATGATCGTGCCAGGCCAGTCTCTCCTCTTCCGCATGATTATCGATAACCTCCCGGACAAGTGCGGGAGTATCCTTGAACTCGGTTGCGGGACCGGGCTCCTGACCGGGATGCTCCGCAGGGCTTGCCCGTCAGCGGCGATCGATGCCATTGACATATCGGAAGAAATGGTACTCGCAGCCAGGAGGAAAAAGGATCTCTCCGATGTCACTTTTTTTGTCCGGGACCTCCGTGATACCTGGCCCGAAAAGCCTTACGATGCCATCGTGACCTCCCTCTGTCTCCACCACGTCCCGGAAGCCGACAGGATCCGCGTCGCCGCCAGGGCTTCTCAGGCGCTCGAACCGGGGGGAAGGTTCCTCTGCGGGGATATCTTCCGTGCAAAGACACCCTGGGAGGAGGACCTGATAACCTGCTCCTGGAAGAAGAGCATGGAACAGGCCCGGGTGCCCCCTGCTGTCATCGGGGGGATGCTCCGTGAACGCCGGGAAAGGTTACCCCGGCTTGCAACGGTCAGCGGTTTTGCCGGGAGCATCAGGAACGCCGGCTTTTTTCGCGTCTGGGTCCCGTTCACAGCGGGGTTCGTGGGCCTCATCATCGGAGAGGTTGGCAACGGGCGCATCCACCCCGTGCCGGAGAGTGGTTTTTGCCCCTGCTCCCACCGGGACGGATGGGCCCTCTGTCGCCCCTGATACCCCGCTTTTTCCCAAGAGCTATTTCCGGAAATGCCCTGTGACTTTTCACCCGTGATACACCATTGCAGGTGAAAAGAAAAACCCCGCAATGATGCACAGGGGCTGAACCTTTCATTCTTCTCTCCAGGTACCCTGCAGCACTTTCCGAAACTTCCACATGCCCGCTCTGTTACCTTGATATGAAATTATTTTAATTTAATAGTAATATTTATTAATTTTAAAATTATTCATAAGATTAAGGTAACCGAATACCGGAAATGACCGCGTTACCTCCTGTTGCATGGTTCGTTCTGCCATGCCCAAGGGATACACACTCACTTCGAAGGAAATGGAGACTGGAGAATGGACGTAAAAACAGCACCAAAGGAGAAGAAAGAAACCAGGTCCAGCGAAAAGGCAAAAGAATCACCAAAAGCTTCACCGACAGGTCCAAAAGACCCTGCACGTCCACCTGTTGTCAAGGAGAAGGAACCATCTTTGGGGAAAGGAGGAGCCCAGAAAAAGACACCTGTCCGGAAAGAGGCACAAAAAACCGGGAAGGCGTCTGCCGGAAAAACTCCTGCAACAACATCGCGGTCAGCCGCCCGGACAGCAGGGAAAACGACCGGCAAGGAAACAAAGAAGTAAAGTACCTATCTCTCCTTTACAACATTTTTTACCCTTTAGATACCTGCCGTTTCTCATCACCTCATCCTGACTACCGGAATCACCAGGAACAGCTACCAGTGCATGTAATCTCCTGCTGATCTCCGCTGTGAAAAAGAGAAGACTTCTGCAGAGAGAACATGTGGTCCAAAAAGCCTCATCGTTGTATTGCATGGTTCGATTGAACCATGGAATGTAATCGCATTGCCCTTCTTGGATTTTTCACCTGCCACCATGATCCATAACAGATTATCAATAACTATTCCCGTCAGGGTGGGGACTGTGTATCTCCAATATTTCGCTTAACCATTCCAAGGAAGTGAAGAGTCCGGGAGGAAAACCTTGGAACCTTGTATTATTGGGGTTTGTTAATTCCTCGTGGGGATCTTGGATCCCCTTCGCAATAATGCTCCTTTGTCAACCCAGCGTGGAGACTTCTATCCGTGTGAGATACAAAATAACGGATTTATTTTGTATTTCTGGAAAGCCTGAAACTTTATCGAAGAGCGGTTTTTGGAAAAGCGTATCACCAATAGAAAAAGTGACATTTGCTTCCGGGATTGAGTATGTCATTACTGTCGCATTTATCGCGAGAGTAGCTATGCCGTTACCACTGGCAAACTGCGATTGTCCGGGGACCATTGTAACTGCATACACAACATAGTCCACCTGTCCGGAATGGTCAGGCTGAACATCGATGAGAGTGTGTGCCAGAGATGAATTATTGACCATTTCATGGACCTGATCCATTGTCGGATAATGGAGGGGAACCGCATCATACCACCTGTCTCCCGAGACATGGCTTACATTGATGAATCCAAATTGCCAGCGATAACCCTGATCAATCCAGAAATTGTCGATTGGACAATAACTGAAATTGACCAATGTTAAATTATATGACCTGGTAATAGTGGGAGAGGTAACATAAATAGTCATAACAGGGGTGCTCTCCTCTTCAACACGAATCGTTCCTGCAGAGCGGGAAGAATGGAGGAGTATTTCTCCTCCTCCAAGAACGAAGGGCTCGGTAATGTACATATTTCTCTTAAGAGATGCGGCGTTTTCGAGAATGGAGCCACACCGGACCATACTCTCCTCAACCTTGCGCATATGCTCGACTTCTGCCTGTTGCTTCATCGCTGGCAGGTATTCTGATGTGTAAACCGCATAGACTGTCACTGCGATACCGAGGACAAGCATGGCTGCAATAACCGTCGATAAGGCCTGATCGTTCATGGAGGCATCACATCTGCGGAAAAAATGACTTTCCTGGGTGTCACCATGGAGATTTTCACCCGGGAAACAGGAATATTGGTGATGGTTATGCTGCTCCCCAGATCAAAAACATTATTATCGGGAGATAGAAAAAATTCCGGAGGTAACCGGGCTCCATATTTTGTAATAGTCTCTCCATCCGTCACCATTATGGTAATGTCATCTTTCTCTATCCAGTCCCCCCCCTTATGGTAGAGGGTGATGTTCATTGCAGTATCATTCACCTTCTGGCGATCCATGAGAATCGTTACTGTTGGATCACGAGGGGGCGGCAGGAGACTCCCTACATTCGCAGCAAAGACTGCAACGAGGATGAGAACGATTGTTATCATCATCATTTCCCCAACGATCTCGGAGACTGCATTGCAGCACATAACAGGGTTGACCGGTGTCTTCCGTTTCTCACAGGACATACGCAAACAACACCACCGCAGCGATCAGGAAGAGGATCACGTGCTTGAACCCGGCAAGGATGCTCCCCGACGAGAGCTGCCCTGCCATGATACCCGAAAAGACGCCGAGGATGATGGACATCCGGAACATGTCGAGCACGTTTCCCGATATATCGATGTTCGTATTGAGCTTCTCAAACGACGAAATGAAGGAGACGTTCAGCTGGTATGCGGTATAGAGGAAGATCCCAAAGGAGAGGTATATGATCATGATGTAGGCGAACGAAACCGTGTACCGCTCCCTCTTCATCTTGAGGTAATGCTCAAGATCACTAATCGCGATGATGAGGATATCGCGAATGTAATCCGTAACCTCGCTTGCCCGGATAATCAACGATATCACGCGCTTGATGACGAGGACGCCTATCCTCTCCTCGAGGCGGACGAGCGCATTGGAAATACTTGTCCCGAACCGCACGTCGCGGGAGACCAGCTTGAGCTCGGTGGACAGCAGTCCGATCTTTGACTCCGCAATGAGCCGGATAGCCCCCTGGAGAGTCATCCCGATATCCTTGAGGTCAACGAGCTCCCGGAGGAAATCGGGGACCTGGCTCTCGACCTGGTGGACGTAAAAGCGCCGGAGCTCGTAAGCTGCAACGAGGGGCGCGAGCATTGCGATGGTCAGGAGGCAGACGAGGATCTCGGCAGGGTACTTGGGAAAGACTCCCTCGAAAAACCCTAGCATGGACAGGATCACGATAAAGGACCCTGCTATTATGCCGACTGTTATCCCGATCCGGTAATCAGCCATGTAATTGCGGAGGGGATCCTTCAGGACGGCAAGCAGGCGGAGGAGCTTTTTCTTTGCGAGGATGCGCCGGGAATATTCTGCATCGGGTGCTTCCTTGTCCCGGGATACGGGGATCGCGCTCCCGAACTCCGTGCTCCGGCTCTCCCTGCGGGTGATCCCGACGTTCTCCCCGGGGACAACGAGTGAAAGTATCCAGACCATCGCGATGGCACCGAGGGGGAGAAAAATGAAGAAATAGGGCATCATCGAGGAGAGTGTCGACTGCCCGCTCATGTTCTCGGCAACGACCATGATGATGACCGCGATTGGTGCGGCTACGAAAGCGGTAACGTAGACCTCGGCCATGATCTCCATGGTCTTGAGGGACATTTCGAGTTCCTTTTCGGCAACTTCCCTGTAGTGTTCCGATCGGGAAGCGAGGAAGGACCGCAGGTCTCCGCCACTCTCGAACATCAGGATGAGGTCGTCCAGGAGCTTCTTGAGGTTCTCCGACGGTGTCGTCTGTCCCAGGTTCCGGATTGCCGTGACGAGATCGTCCCCGAAGAATTCCACGTCGCGCACTATCATCCCGAATTCCTTCGAGACTTCCCCGTAGAGGTCTCCCTGCTCGTAGACCCCGCGGATCGAGTTATACAGCGTGAGCGTGGTGGAAAGGGCCTGCATATAAGTAATGGCATAGGGCAGATCCATCTCGATGCGTGCTTTCCTTCCCTTCGCTGACAGCATGGGCTGAAAATAGAGGAGGAAGAAGAGCGTCGTTGCGGGGACACCGATGAGGAGCACGTCCTGAACCCAGGGGGGAAATGGCTTGAGAATGATGAAACGGATGGAAAAGAGGTGGAATAAAATGGCGACCAGGACAGACCCGGCGAGGACGAGCCCGGTCTGGACAAGGACTTCCCGCGTGTACTCGTGGTACGATTTCTTCATCCGGGCCGCCCGCAGGTTCCGGGAAAATTCCTCCCGGTCAAAGACACGGTCCCTGAAAGCCGAGAATGCATCAGCCTGCAGCATCTGCTTCTCCTATCCTCCCTGCAAAATTGGCTGACTTCCGGACGAGGTGGAACACGTTGCTGACCTGGTCGGACCTCACGATACCCTTGCGAGCCATGATCCCGAGGGCATGGGCCCGGAGGGAGAGCTGTTCTTCCGTCTCGGAACGCGTCCATCCCCTCGCGTAGGCAATATCGTCGAGGACACGCGACCGGTAGTAGTTCCGCTCGAAGACATCGGTGCGCGGGTTCCACCGGTAGAGTTCGTGGTATGAGATGTTTGCCTGGGCGTCCACCGAGATCTCGTTGAGGGAGAGGCACCGCCGCACCGCTCTGCCCTCCTGGTACTGGAGGAGCTGGACAACCATGAGATCGAGAGCCCCGAACATCGCCCGGGGGACGTTGATGGGTGGGTTGACCAGCCGGTTGATCGATTCCTCCACGCTTCCGGCGTGCAGTGTGGAATACGTGGTATGACCCGTATTCATCGCCTGGAAGAGGGTCTGTGCCTCGGGACCCCGGACCTCTCCGACGATAATGTACTCCGGCCGCTGGCGCAGGGACGCCCGCAGGAGGGAAAAGAGATCAATATCTCCCTTTGCTGACTGCGAGGAGGTCTCGCGTGTACGGGTCGGCAGCCAGTTCTTGTGGGGGAGCTGGATCTCGCGGGTATCCTCGAGCGATACAATTTTTGCTGTGAGCGGGATGAAGTAGGAGATGGCATTCATCGTCGATGTCTTGCCGCTTGCGGTGCCACCCACGATGATCATGCTCTTGCGGTTCTCGACGGCGAGCCAGATATAGGCCAGGATCTCGGGGTCATACGTTCCGTACCGGATGAGGTTTACCGGTGTCATGGGGTCGCTCTTGAATCTCCGGATGGTAAACGAGCTCCCCTTGGAGGAGATGACGTCCGTGTACGTGATCTGGGCACGTGACCCGTCAGGGAGGGGGGCATCGAGGAGGGGGGAGGAAATGGAGACCTGCTTGTCAGCCTTCTGGGAGAGTTTGAGAACGTACCTGTTCAGTTCCTGCGCCGTGAACGTAATGTTCGTCGGTATGGACCCATAGTTCGTGTGATACACAAAGACGGGCGATGTGTACCCGTTGCAGCTGATGTCCTCGATGTATTGATCGTGCATGAGAGGATCAATGGGTCCGTATCCCTGGAGATTCCGCTCGAGGTAATAGTGGATGACAGAGACACGATCATCGGAAAGCCCGGGATCAAAGAAGGAGATTGCCTTCCTGACATCAGCGAGGCTTATCTTGATTTCCTCCTTCGCGGTGACCTTTTCGTAGATGAGCACGTCGCGCAGGTAATCGTGGACTTCTTCGAGGAGAATGCGTTCTCTCTGCGTGACGGGAGGCTCCGTCACGATGTAACTGGTATCGAAAAGATCATTCTCGATGATGGATGCATAGCAAAACCCCTTCTTCAACCAGTACCTGTCTTTTACCTTCTGCTTTCCCGTCCCTGTACCGTTGGAAATGTCAGTTTCCGGCCCGGTAACGGGGAGTGGAACTGCCACGGTATCCTTCCCGTCCCTGTCTTTCCGGAAAAGTGACCCAAGGATGCTCCCGGGTGACTTTCTTCCCGGCACATCGCCTCCAGGAACCCTGACCTCCCTTTCCATCTTTCCTCCCGGGATACCAGCGCCTCCCCTCCTGCCACTAAAGAGCCTCATGGTTTATCGCCTCCCATCTTCACGCGCAAGGTGCCTTTTGACGGAGGAACTGGCGCGGAATGCCCGGATTGCGACAAACTCCCGGGCGATTCCGGGCGTTGGAGAGATGTTTCTCTGCTCTCCCTGTCACCCGGCGGAAAAGAACCGGGGAGGTTCACCTGGTCTCTTCCCGGTTTCTGGTTACCCGATGGTGTTTCTGCAGGTGAAAGCCCTCCCTCTTCCCCAACCGGAACGGCAATGGTTGCCCCTGCCAGCCGGAGTCCTTTCCGGACGTCTCCGTCAGAGGGTAAAAGGGATTGCGCCCGCCTCAGGGCACTCACAGCCTGTTCCTGCATGCCCGCCCTGAGGAAGGCCCATCCCAGGCATTTCCATGCTTCTCCATCCCCGGGGTTCGCCCCCGTGACAAACCCGAAAGCCTTTGCCGCGTCCTCGTACCTGGCTGCAGAATAGAGACACTTCCCAAGGGATTTCCAGATGCCTGCATCGTGTGGGGATTTCTCCACAGCCTTTAAGTAAACCCTGATCGCCGGCAGGGTCTCCCCTGCATCCCGGAGGGCATTTGCCCAGGATACGAGGTAACCGGTATTTCCCGGGGAAAGGGCTGACGCCCTTTCCCATGCCGCTGCCTCCTCGGGGTATTCTCCCATTGCGTGGAGAATGGTTGCAAGTTCCCTCCATGCGAGGTGGTCGCCGGGAGAAATTGCGAGTGCAGAGTCCACCACTCCGACAGCATCTTTGGGACGTCCTGAAAGAAACAGGATCCGTGCCTTTTCCAGGAGGAGCCCCGTCTCGCGGGGGTTTTTTTCTATCCCGCTCTCGAGAAGCGCGATGGCTTCGTCGTTCCTCCCGATCGTTGCAAGTATCTGCGATTTCTGCCGGATGAGCTCGGGGGAAAAGGGATCCATTCCCAGAGCCCTCTCGCAGGCCTGGAGGGCTTCATGGTCCCTATGGAGGGCATGGAGAGCCCGTGCCCGGAGGGACCAGACATCGACCGAGTGCGGGTTTCGCGACAGGGCTTCGTCGCAGGCACGGATGGCCTCCTCGAACCTTCCCAGCCTCTCCAGTATTTCCGCCTGGACCCTGAACGTCTCGAATGTCCCCTGGTTGTTACGTATTGCTTCCTCGCAGAGAGCGAGAGCATCGTCCGGCCGGTCCATCTTCAGGAGGACGGCTGCCTCGAGAGGGATGACACCCGGGTATGCATGGGGGTCCTGCCGCTCCCTCCGGAGGGCCTCGAGGGCCTCGGCATACCTTCCCATGGCATACAGGGAGATGCCCTTGAGCCCCGATGCATCGACTCCGCTATTGGCAAGGACACTGTCAAAACCAGCGATGACCTGGTTTCCATCGACGGGATCATTGTCCGGCAGGCCTGCTTTCCCAACGGAATCGACATTTCCTTCCATCACCAGTGGCCCGGGGGAGAGTGGATCCCCTGCGCCTGCAGGGGATGGGCTCAATCCTGATTCCCCTTTTTCTTTCCGTGAAAACAGTGTTCCGGGTTTCAGCAGGGTCCCCCCTGCCCGGGATAAAGACGATGGTTTTTTGGACTTTTCCACCGGGACATGATCGGAGGGCAATGTATTGCTGCCCCCCGTGACCGCTTGCCGCATTCGGAAGAAAAAATCCAGACGGCGTCTCTTATAGTCTCCCTTTTTCTCGCTCTCTGAAGGATAGATTGTTAGCTCCCCCTTCCTTCTCCTTGTTATGAGGAGGGCGAGGACACCGGTGGTCACAATACCCGCTCCCGCAAAAAGAACCAGGATCCCCCCCGAAAAAGGCAATGGAAATTCCGGTATTGTACCGGAAACCTTCTTCAGCCTTTCCGCTACCACCGGATTTCCTGGTTCCAGCCGTTCTGCAGTCCTGTACGATTCGGCTGCCTCCCCGTTTCTTCCCAGTGCCACGAGGGCATCTCCCCGGTATATCCAGGCAGGGACGTTCGCGGGGTCCCGGTCAAGGACAACCTCGAACGCCAGGAGAGCCTCGCCTGCACGGCCGAGGGAGAGGAGTGCCATACCGCGGTTTATCCGTGCGGGAAGGTAACCGGGATCTGCAGCAATTGCCCTGTCAAAAGCCTCCAGTGCTGCCTGATAATGACCGGCATTGAGTGCGGCAATCCCTTCCCTCTCCAGGTCTTCGGCCCCGTTTGCTGCAAGGGCAGCCGGAATAACAAACAACAATAAAAAAAGTAAAAACAACACTTTCAAATGATAATGATATGCCGTTATCTCGTTTTTTCCCTTTCTCTCAGATTTCCGGCAAGATATGATCATAATCCATCCTAATGAATGCCAATATATCTGTTATCTATCGTATAATGTCATACTTTTATTTCATTTTTATTTATAGATACATGAAAACTTGGGAGGTACTTCCCTGCTTTCCCGGGGAACTGGAGAATGACAAGGATTGTCTTCGATGTCCTCAATCCCCTGCCCGTTCATGGCACCGGGATTCGCGAGAGCGAGCAGCCCGCGGTCAACCATTGCACGGTCCGTGACTTCGAGGATCCACGGTATTCCCCGTGAAATGTGCCGGAAAACACGCGGAAAATCAATGCTCCCCATTCCCGGCGCGAGGTGGTCGTCGGTCTTCCCCCGGTTGTCATGGATATGGACGGCACAGGGTGACCCACGGGAGAGGAAGTCGTCCAGGACTCCGTTGAGGAAAGCATGTCCCACGTCGAGGCAGAACGAGAGCCCCCTCCCGGAAAGTTCGGGGAGAAGACCGGGGTCCCGGAAGTGGCACATCTCCCAGCTTCCCATATTTTCGACGGCTATGTTCATGCCCGTTTGCTCCTGAATGACGGCGAGATCGTCGAGTGAACGGAGGAGCGCCGATAATGATTCCTGCTCCTGTTCGGGCCACGGAAAAAAACCCGGGTGGACGACGACGTGCGATGCCCCCATCTCTGCTGCCCGCTGGCACACCCCGGCGATGAGACCGATGGATGCATTCCGGACCGTCTCGCGGCAGCTCGCGATATTGATATCAGCTGTCGGGGCATGGACGGAGAGAGTGACATCGTCATCCGGCACGGGCAGCGGATTCCTGCCGAGGATATCGTGGGCTGCATCCGCAAATATCTCGATCGTATTCGTCCGGGCACAGAGTTCTTCGATGGCCGCGGGGAGGTCCCGGTCAAAAAAGCACCAGGTGGAACAGCCGGGCTCCCTCATTTCTTTTCCCCCGTAATCTCCCTGACTGCAGCAAGGGCTGCAGGAACATCATCAGCGACACGGGCCCCTTTCTCTCTCAGCGAACAAAGGATCCCTTCTGCCTCCCCGCCGGTGTAATCCCAATTCATGCCGTCCCATGACGCAATACCCATAATCACGATGGTGCCAGCGTCCAGGGCCGAAAGGACGCGCAGGTTCTCGATGTTCCCTGCTCCCCACGGGCCGCGCGTAACGACGATTGCGTCCGCGTCTCCCGTGAGCAGCTCGAGGTCCCGTCGGGACCCTTCTGAAATGGGACAGAAAGGTGGTTCGGTGAGACATGGTATCCCAAGTGCCTCTGCCGCGAGGTAATCGCTGTCATTGAGGGAAAGCACCCCTGCCGTAACCCGGTATCCCCTGTCGCGGAGTGCAACGAGTATCCCTGCACCCTCGCCACCGCCGCAGATGACGTGAACACGCGAATCCTTCACTGCCTCGCATGACGGATGAAGCACGGGAGAAATGACCAGGCGACCTGACAGCGGGTTCATCCGGACTATCGCCCTGACCCCGAACACCCTGGCGATGTTCTCCTCTGTCAACACCCCTGCCGGGTCCCCCATTGCGAGGATCCTGTGGTCATGGATGAGGATAATGCGGTCGCAGAAGTATGCCGCATGGTTGAGGTCGTGGAAAACCCCGATAACAGCAACCCGGCGCGAAAGATCCCTGATCATCTGGAGAATGCTGACCTGGTGCCCGAGGTCGAGGTGGGCAGTCGCCTCGTCGAGGAGGAGCACCTCGGGTTCCTGGGCAAGCGCCCGCGCGATGATGACCCGCTGGAGCTCGCCCCCGGAGATCTCCCGGACCGACCTTTCTGCGAGCGGGGCAATGCCGGTCACATCCATTGCCTTCTTCGCAGCATCGCGGTCGGCAGGAGTCTCCCCCCCGAACATCCCGATGTGGGGATAGCGCCCCATCATCACGACGTCCCGCACGGAGTAATCGAAGCCGGGTGACGATGCCTGGGGAACCAGTCCTACCAGCCGTGAGAGACCGATGGCCGAAAACGCCCCTGTCTCCTTTCCGTCGAGCAGGATGACGCCGTGCGAGGGCATAAGGAGGCGCGCTATCGCCTTGAGGAGCGTGGTCTTTCCCGAGCCGTTGGGACCGACGATGCCGAGGAATTCCCCCTTCCCCGATCGGAAAGACACTTCTGACAGGACCACCTGCGCCCCGTAACCGAGCTCGACTCCCGAGACGTCTATCACGATGCATACCTCCTGCGAAGGAGAAAGACAAAAAACGGGGCTCCGAAGAATGCCGTCACCACCCCGACGGGTACCTCGTTTCCTGCAGTCCGGGCAAGGGTATCGGAGAGGACGAGCAGGATCCCGCCTGCCATCATGGACGACGGGAGGAGTATACGGTGACCCGGACCGACCCAGAGGCGCATGATGTGGGGAGTTATCAGCCCGATGAAACCGATGCTCCCCGCGATGGAGACGGCAACAGCAGTCACGAAGGAACTGATGACGAGGAGGCATTTCTTGAGCAGCTCGATGTCCACACCGAGTGAGAGGGCATCTTCCTCACCGAGCGAGAGGATGTCCTGTTCCCGCGCAAGCAGGAGGAGGGGTACAGCCGCAGGGAGGACCAGGAGGCCCGTCCAGGCATCCTGCCAGGATGCCGTCCAGAACCCGCCCATCAGCCAGAGGAAAATCTGGTGGAGACTTTCTCCCGCTATGTACATGAGAAACGAAAGGACCGCAGAAAGGAACATCGAGACCGCGATCCCCGTGAGCAGGAGCTGCTCGACGGGCACGCGCCCTGCCCGCCGTGAAATGCCATAAACGAGAAATGCCGCCCCGATGCACCCTGCGAATGCGAGGGGCATGGAGAAGGCGCCTCCGAGCAGGACGATGGCGGTTGCGGCTCCGAGGGCACCCCCGGCCGATGTACCGAGAAGGTAGGGATCTGCCATGGAGTTCCGGAAAAGGCCCTGCATAACGACACCGGCAGCCGCAAGGCCGGCACCGACGAGAACAGCGGAGATTACCCGGGGCAGGCGCACCCCGTAGAGGATGGTCGCCCCGGACTCGTCCCCGGCGAGGGAGAGGAGGGGGACACCTGCAGGGCCGACGAGCGTGCATATCACGATGCTGGCACCGAGCAGGCATGCGAGGAGAAGAAGTATAACTCCCGATCTGCGCCACGACATGTGAATAAAATTAATTTGTTTTAACTAAAATAATTTTTTATAGAGTCCTTGGTGATGCAGGTGGACCTGGTGGTGGGTGGAGGAAGATACGGCACGAAGGCGGCTCGCTACCTCTTCACCAGGGGAATTCCCTGTATCATCGTCGATCCCGATCCCGGCTGTCTGGCAATCGGTATCATCCGGGAGATGGACAACGGCTCCTTCTTCGTGCACGGGGGACTCGACGAGGCATTTCGTATTTTCATCCAATACAGACCAGTGCGCGTGTTCCCGACCGCTCCCGTCCACGTGGCAGCAGGCCTGGTCTCTGTTGCGCATCGCCTCCGGGAATCTCCCCCGGGTCTCCAGCCCCTCCTTTCGAGAATTCCCCCGGACCTCATACAGGGAACGAACGGGGGTTCTGTGTACCTTTCGCAAAACAATGGGTGGTTGTGCATTCCTGACTGCCCTGAGCCGCCCACGTGCCCCGTCACAGGAGAACCACGATCCATCCGGCTCTCCTCGGAATTGAAGAGACTGCTGCCTGAAGCCCAAGTCCTCGAAAGCCTGCAGGTCGCACCAGGCATGGGGGCCCTCCGTGGAAGTGATGTGCAGGTACTCCTGGCCATGAATACGAGCAGGGAAAAGATAGTTGTCGGGACTGCCTGCAGGTGCCACGGGGTTCTCACGGTCCTTGAAAAAAACACAGGAGCAGGCTATTCCTGACGTGGCCGGGACTTGTCCATGGTTGAACAGGAATAAAAAGGCTTCCATGCTTTTTTGACGCAGATCAGAGGCAGAAACAGGATCTCTTTATCAGATCGTTCTTTGGAAAACACGCTGCCGGGACGTGAATTTCGGGGGAGGCATGGGTGTTCCTGCCGGAAGAGGGAGTCTTGCCTCCCCATGGTCTATTTCCACGATCCAAAAAAAATGTGATATTTCAATGCTATTTGAGATAAAATATAAATATAATGTTATAGTCTATAACCCTGTGGTGATAACCAATGGAATGCCCCAGACCTGCAAAAATCTCTGAGAAACAGATCGAGGAGATCAGAGCACTTGAAAAGAAACTCGGCGTCATTCTTGTCGCGTATGACAGGATACCGGCGTACAAGAAACTCTCGCCCCAGGAGCTCGCGCGTATCCGGTCCCTCGAAAAAGAATCCGGAGCAATCCTGGTGGCGTACGAGGCATGAGATAATCCCCCACTTTTTCCGGTAACCCGGGAGAGAGAACGGGACGCCGGGTCGCTTGTACCCTGATTCCTGCTAAAATGCCGGCTGACTCCCGGATACGAAACCCTGCTCCGGGAAAGACATTTCCGGTGATACAATAATATTCATGGCTCCCCGTTCCAGTTCATCCTCACAATCCGGGCGCCATGTTATATGAACCATGGGTACGCAAGGGCAACCAGTGATAGTGTCCCCCTGCAACTGTCTCTCCGACGAGGTAATTGGAGAGTCTTCTCCAAAGAGTGATGATGCAAAAGGAAAAATGGAATTAAATCCCTTTTGCACCCAATCGTTCCCTCTCCTTCCCGATCGCCCACAGGACGAATTCATCGACCGAGGAGAATGACATTCCCGGTAGCGGGACAGTCTCTCCCTTCCGCGTGTCGAGGAATGCAACCGTGGTTCCTCCCTGTGGCCTGAAGGAATACCGGACTTCGTAGGTTGGTTCCGGGCCCCGGATCGTCGGGTGCCTCGTCCTCCCGAATGCCATCGCCACCGCCCATTCCTCCTCGCGGATGTCAATATAGACCGTCCCAAGGAGGACCCCTCCGGGGGCACTTACCTGCGTTGTCGATTCAAACGATTCGACGGCACTCTTCACGGTGCCTTTCGGCGAGTAACCATAAAAACGTGACATTTCATTTCACCTTCGCGGTTTTTTCCAAGGAATTTCCTGCTTTTTCACCGTCCCGGACAAACACCACCACAGATCCGGAGGTTGAATCTTTCCCTTTTTTTGGAAAGAAGTCACGGAACTTTGCTTTCCCCCCTGAAAATACCACGACGACTGCACACGCCGCAGTTGCCGCCAGTGCCTGAAAACCCGGCATTTTCTTCCCGTGCGATTCCCGCTCTCCCTGATCACTTTCTCCACCCTTCGCAGACCGGATGTCGGTTGCAAACTGCTCGAGTGCGTCCACGATCCGGGGACCTGCCCGATCCACCGTGTCGGAATCGACGAGGAAAATCCGTTGGTCACGGATAGCCGAAACCCTTCCAAACCGCGGTTCCTCCCTGAAGTACCGGGCTATTGCATCTTCCCCGCCGCCCATCCCCGATCCCTTGTTCACGATGAGCACCTCGGGGTCGGCCGCTATGAAGTCCTCGATCCCGACATTCTTCCACCCCTCGACATGGGAAAATGCATTCTTGCCCCCGGCGAGACGGATGAGTTCGTCCTGGAACGTCCCGTTGCCGCTGACGTAGAGGGGGTCGCTCCAAATGATATGGGCGACACGGGGGTGGTAGTCAGATCCCTCTGCCTCCATTTCCACGGCACGGATCCTCCGGCGGAGCTCGTCTGCAAGGGTCGTCGCGTTCTCCACGTCACCCGTGGCCGTCCCGACGAGGACGATGGAGTCGAGAACGTCGTCGAGGTTCGCGGGATGCAGGGAGATGACGGGGATCCCGAATGAGCGAAGGTTTTCGATCAGTTCTTTGCCGTTCCCGTAGGCGGCAATGACCAGGTCCGGGTGGAGCGCAATGACCTTCTCGACATTCACCGTGCTATATCCCCCGACCTTCGGTATTTCCAGGGCTTCCGGCGGGTAATTGCAGTAATCCGTCACCCCCACGACCCTGTCTCCGACCCCGAGTGCAAAGAGAATCTCGGTGTTCGACGGGGCGAGGGAGACGATGCGCTGGGGTGGCGATGCAATCGTGACCGTTGCGCCCGTGTCATCGGTGACGACAGTCGCTGTCGCAGAGACTGTCAGAAATAAAAGGAGAGCACATGCAAAAAGGAAATAGAAGGAGACATATCCCCTTTGAATTCCTGGTTGCAAACAGTTTTTTCTCTCCAAAAATGATTCGCTGGTGCATGCGTGCCCGGCGTCGAAGAACGGAAAAAATGTAAAAAGTCCCCTCATTGCAGGACGAACTCTCCCTTCTGGATGACCTTCTGGCTCGCTCTGTCAATGATGGCGTACTCGCACCGGGTATTCAGGTACGCCGCCATACCTCCCGCTGCCCCGTCGGGTTTCCAGGATATCTGCGAACCCATGGGATCTATCCGGCAGTTATCGGCGTTCAGCATGAACTTGTCTCCCGACGTGATGAATCCGTCACTTGACCCGACCTCGGTAAGATACTTTTTGACATCCGTGGGAAGGCATGTGGATGAGGGAATCTTGTCAGTCAGGGAGATTGTGTACTTGGCGTCCTGGCTCTGGATCTGGATGGCAATGTCCGCGAGGGCAAACCCATCCCCCCCGGTATGTTCGAAAAGGAGACCGTTCCGGGCAGTGAATCCTACCGGGTAATCGGACACCCAGTTTGAGGGGTTCGTGTCCTGGATGAACTCGATTACCGGACTCACCTTGATTGACGCCTGGGGGGCTTTTTTATTCTCACCCACAAGCCCACCGGCAAAACCGCTCACAACCGCGGCGATGATGATAGTCACGACGAGCATCAGCATGACGCCGACAACCGGGGAAACCGCAGAATCTCTATCCTGTTTCATTCCACGACCACCTCCTTGTCATAGATGTATTTCCCGCTCGGAATGTGCAGGATCTTGACATCAACGACACACCCCGGCTTGAAATCGGTCTCGTTGAAAGTGTCAGGATCCGGATATGTTCCCCGGGTAAAACCTATACCGAGCAATGATGCAGTTCCGGCTACATTGCCAGTACTCAGGACGTCACCCGTCTTCCATGTAAAGTTCCCAAAATCCTTGGCCGGGTTGTTTCCAGAATACCCAGACCGCATGTCGTTAATGAACGGCACCCGGGTCAGGGATCCATACCCATAGAGGTCAGTGGCCTCACTCGAGGCAGTCTGTTCGTGCTTGTAGACGTACCCGGTTCTGTTCGTGTAATACGTGATGATCTTCAAATCTTTAGTGTTAATAGGGTCACCACTGAGGTGTTCAAATATCATTTTCGTATCGGTACCACCCATTGTATTATCGACCGCGGTATCAATCCTGACAGCGATAGATGCCTGGGGTGCCGCTTTTGTACTACCCGCAAGACCGCCGGCAAAACCGCTCACAACCGCGGCGATGATGATCGTCACGACGAGCATCAGCATGACGCCGACAACCGGCGAGACGGCGCTTTCCTTTATATCATCCATTCTATTCCTCCATTTTCCAGAAGTTGTGCAGGGTGGGCCCGTCCGCTGCACAACAAAAAATAATTTGATCTACAACTATTTAAATTGATCAAATTAAATTGTTATAAAACAAAATGTTTTTATAATTATGGAAACGAGATTAATCCCCGGAATACTCCCATCCCTGCCCTGAAAGGTTTTAACACGCATAAAACCATGCGAATTACGATTAGGAGAATAAACCGTATTGGAAGGAAGGAATATGGACTATCGCTGGTCTCCCACCACCCTTATCATCGAGGGGGATTTCCTCGCCGTATCGACAGGAGTCGGCGGGGGGTTCTCCAGGGTATCCGCACTCTTCAACCATACCGTTCCCCGGGACTGGCACGACGCTGATCCCCTCGCCTTTATCCGTGACATTGCGCGGAATGAACGAATAAACGGATCTTTTTATGGCCTCCTTACAGCAGTTCCCATGCAAAACCTCGTCATTTGTAAATCAGCTTTTCTGACTGTTTTCATCACCGCCGGGAATTCTTCGAGTACAATCAATATCATTGCTGTAAGCCGTGAAGGAGTGCGAATGAACGCACTCGCAGAGGCCATTGGAACAATCAGCAGTGCCAAGACGGCGGCCCTCCTCCGGCGAGGCCACGACTTCATTGCAACACCCACAGATGCCGTGATCGTTGCTTGCGAGGGCAAACCAATCCATCGGTATGCAGGAACCGCAACACCACTCGGACGAGCCCTTGTGAATACCGTCATGACAGGCGTTCCCCGTGCTCTGTCAGCATATGAAAATGAATCGCGGGGCCCGATCGAAATAAAGGTGGACGCATGACAGACTATGATAATAAAAGTGCTGCAGGGGTTTTCCGCGTCTTGACACTGAATCAAGGAATTCCTGCAAATGGTTTTCTGTGACTTTCATAAAGTTATAAGAAAATGTAAAAAAATAATAACACTTAATACATGCAATCGGCAGATATTGGTGGAATGACGGGCGGAAGAGTCGATCTCTGGAAGGCTGTGCTCTGGATCACTCTCCTCCTCGTATGCATCGTTTTTTCCTGCTGCTGCATCGAGGTTGGGTCCGATGAGCCTGCAGACTCCTCTTCTGCACCCGCTCAACCTGCAGTCACGGAGGCACAACCGCATCCTGTTCCACCATACATGCCAAGCGGCCCGGGAGTCCCGGCCGCGCCTCCCCCTGTTATGGTCACCCCCTCGCCCGGTACGACAGTTGCCGGAACCGCGATGTACACTGAACCCATACCCCCCGCGATTGCCGCGAACTTCAGTTACAGGGACATCCCTACGCCCCCTGATTCCTTCCCGCGCCCCTTCGATTACCCGACCGCACCTTTCTTCTCGGGAACCTATCAGCTGCAATGGAATAATGTTGCACTCCTTGCCAAGCCTTCAAATCCACCGTTTGTCATCGAGATGGGCTTTATCGCGGGAACAAAGAACCCGTATGACGCACGTGCCATCGTGACCGTCCGGGACAACCGGACAGGAGAGATCGTTGCCGAAGACGGCTATAACGGGGAATTCAGTTCCGAAAAGGAGAAGCTGATCTGCATCAGGGAGATCGGTGACTACCATATCAACGTTTACGGATACGGGACAACGGTTTACCTCGTCCTGCGCGAGGGAGTGGACGAGAACAGGGCTGTTCCCTATGGGATTTTCGAAAAACCACAA
>JAKPSJ010000064.1 GCA_029555345.1 Methanobacteriota archaeon
CGGCGGACCCGAGATCGTCCCTGAAAAGCGCATGGACACAACCGGTGCGGCAATCAACCCCTATGCCCGCGGGTCTCCCAACGACTTCATCCAGACCGGCATCTCCACCATCGACGGTACAAACACCCTGGTCCGCGGTCAGAAACTCCCGATCTTCTCGGGAGCGGGGCTCCCGCACAACCAGATCGCCCTCCAGATCGCCCGGCAGGCGAAGGTGCCCGGCTCGAAGGAAGCTTTCGCCGTGGTATTCGCGGCGATGGGCATCACGAAGGAGGAGGCCAATTACTTCATGCAGGACTTCGAGCGGACTGGAGCGCTCGAGAGGGCGGTCGTCTTCCTGAACCTCGCTGACGACCCTGCCGTCGAGCGTATCATCACGCCCCGCCTTGCACTCACCACCGCCGAGTACCTGGCGTTCGACCTCGGGATGCACGTCCTTGTCATATTGACGGACATGACGAACTACTGCGAGGCGCTCCGGCAGATCGGGGCCGCCCGTGAGGAGGTGCCAGGCAGGCGCGGGTACCCCGGGTACATGTACACCGACCTCGCGGGCATCTACGAGAGGGCCGGCATCGTCAAGGGCAAGAAGGGCTCTATCACCCAGTTCCCGATCCTCACCATGCCTGGCGACGATATCACGCACCCGATCCCCGACCTCACCGGGTACATCACCGAGGGGCAGATCGTGGTCAGCAGGGAGCTCCACAGGAAAGGCATCTACCCCCCCATCAACGTGCTCCCGTCCCTCTCCCGGCTCATGAACCTCGGGATAGGGAAAGGCCACACGCGCGAGGACCACAAGAAAGTCTCCGACCAGCTGTACGCAGCCTATGCAGAGGGCAACGACCTTCGCGGCCTCGTGGCGATCGTCGGAAAGGACGCCCTCTCCGAGCGCGACCGGATGTTCCTCGAATTCGCAGACCTCTTCGAGAACCGGTTCGTCCGGCAGGGGTACAGCGAAGACCGCACGATCGAGGAGACCCTCGACCTCGGGTGGAACCTCCTGTCGTCACTGCCCGTGGAGCAGCTCGTCCGCATCGACCGCGACATGATCGCCAAGTACCACCCAAAGTTCAGGCAGGCCGCGAAGGCCGAGGGGTAGATCTCCATGGCGCTCCGAGATATCAAGCCCACGCGGTCAGAACTGATCGACCTCAAGAAGAAGATCACCCTCTCCGAGAGGGGTTACAAGATCCTCAAGATGAAGAGGGATGGGCTTATCCTGGAGTTCTTCAAGGTGCTCGAACAGGCAAAAGACACCCGGGGCGAACTCATGGAGAAGTACGAACGGGCCAGGGAACTGATGGCAGTGGCCAACACGGTCGAGGGTGCCATCGGGGTCAAGGCAGCGGCGTTTTCCGTGCAGGAAGTGCCTGCAATCGCGGTCGCCAGCAAGAACATCATGGGTGTCGTGGTCCCCCATATCGATGCATCGAGAGTCAAAAAAAGCCTGATGAAGAGGGGTTACGGCATACTCGGGACCACCCCTGTCATCGACGAGACGGCGCTTGCGTTCGAGGAACTCGTGGAGGCGATCATCCACAGTGCCGAAGTGGAGACGACCATGAAGCGACTCCTCGACGAGATAGAGTCTACGAAACGGAGGGTGAATGCGCTCGAGTTCAAGGTCATCCCCGAGATGACGGCAGCGCGCGACTTCATCAAGATGCGCCTTGACGAGATGGAGAGGGAGGAGCTCTTCCGCCTGAAGAAGATCAAGGCGAGGAATACCTGAGAACGAGGTGCGACCGTGATGCCAATCGGGACTTTGAAGGATATCCGGCCTGAGAACAAGACCGTGCTCCTGCGGCTGGACCTCAACTCCCCCATAGACCCGACGACGCACCACATCCTCGATGACAAACGTTTCCGCGAGCACATCCCCACGATCCAGGCACTTTCCGGGTCGCGCGTGGTGATCGTCACCCACCAGAGCAGGCCGGGAAAGAAGGATTTCACGACGCTCGAGGGGCATGCCGAGAGGCTGGAGGTGCTCCTCCAGAGGAAGGTCCGGTACATCGACGATATATTCGGGCAGTGCGCCCGGGATGCCGTGCGCAAGATGAAAAACGGCGATGTCCTGATGCTCGAGAACGTCAGGTTCAATGCCGAGGAGAACCTCACCCTGAAACCCGAGGAGGCCTCGAAGACCCACCTCGTCAGGAGGCTCTCCCAGATGGCGGACATCTTCGTGAACGACGCTTTCGGGACTTCGCACCGCTCGCAGCCCACCATGGTGGGTCTCCCCATGGCCATGCGGTCCGTGGCCGGTCTCCTGATGGAGAAGGAAATCACGACCCTGAGCAAGGTCTTCGAGAACGCCCCGGGCCCGGTCTGCATGGTGCTCGGAGGGACGAAAGTGGACGATTCCCTCTCCGTTGCCGAGCACGTGCTCCGCAACGGGATCGCAGACCTCGTCATCGTGACTGGTGTCGTTGGAAACGTCTTTTTGCTCGCAGCGGGGCTGGATATAGGGAAAGGATCCTGCCAGCTCGTCAAGCAGCTCGGCTACGAAAAAGAGGTCGAGCGGGCCCGCGTTCTTCTCGAGTCCTGCAAGGAGAGGATACTCTATCCCGCGTCCGTCGCTGTCAAGGAGGGTGGACGGAGAGTGGAATACCCTGCAGGCTCCGTCCCCGAAGATGCCATGGTCCTCGATGCAGGGATGGACGCGATCTCGTACCTCGCCGAGAAGATCCGTTCCTGTCGGACCGTGGTCTTCAACGGTCCCGCGGGCGTCTTCGAAGATGCCGACTATGCGACCGGGACGCACGAGCTCCTCCGGGCCGCATCGAAGGCCGAGTTCTCCATCATCGGCGGCGGTCATACCGCCGCAGTCGCCGAGAAGATGGGCATCGACCGGGATTTCTCGCACATATCGACGGGAGGCGGTGCATGCATCGAGTTCCTCACGGGAAAGAAACTCCCTGCAGTCGAGGCCCTCGAGCGGTCCCACGCCCAGTTCGGTTGAACGTCACCAGGTGCAGAAAAATGCATCGGAATATCCCGTTCCCGCGGAGGGGCACCTTTTCTGATGCCAAAATACTTGACGATTCACGACCCAGTCTTCCCTGATGCGAGAGTCCCCGCAGCCGCTTTCACGGATGAACTGCATCGGCCCTGCCCTCGGGCAGGAACCCGCCGACGTCCTTTTCACCCGTGCCTGCCTCTATAACCCCTTCTCGTGCGACTGGACCGAGACCGACATCGCCGTCAGCAGGGGATGGGTCGTGGGGACCGGAAAGGGGTACAGGGGGAATGCCACCCACGACCTCGGAGGG
>JAKPSJ010000070.1 GCA_029555345.1 Methanobacteriota archaeon
TCCACGGGGCGGGGTGCTGCTTCTCGGCGGCGCTCTGTGCGTTCGCGGCGCAGGGTCTCCCGGTGGTGGACTCCTTTGCGAAGGCCAAGGAGTTCATGGACTTTCTCGTCGCCCACGCGGTGGAGGCGCCCTCGGGGATGCACGTCCTCTCCCCGTCGGCCTGGCTCCGGGCGAAAGGGTGACGGGGCGGGGATCCCCCGGTATCTTATTGAGGGATCGGGCAGCAATGTGAACCCAATGGACAGCGGGGCGCAGGGGAGGGACCCTGGAGCCAGGGAAGGGGGCGGCAGCGGGGATGGGCTGTTCCGGGAGGCGCTCGATGCATTCCCGTTCCCTGCCTGGATCGTGGGTGCCGACGGGCAGGTCGCCTTCTCGAACAGGGCCGCTGCCAGGGCCTTTGGGCCTGGCGGCACGGGAGCTGTCCTTCCCGGCGCTGCACTCGGGATCGCCAGGGCAGCGGGGATGGCCGGGGAGCCGGTGCGGGCCGTGATCACCGTGACCGCAAGGGGCGACCGGGCCGTCCAGGTCCGGTGCGAGGCAATACCCCTCTCTCCGCCTTCAGCCGGGATGCACAGGCCCGTGGTCGTGGCTGCACACATCTCCGGTGAAGGCGACCCCCTCCTCGAGCTCTTCGTCCGGGACCTCTCCCGGAGGAAACTCCGGGACCTCATCTCGGCGGTCAGGCACGACATCCTCAACCAGCTGACGGTCCTCATCGGTTTCCTCCAGTATTCCGAGGACCTGTGCGAAGACCCCCGGCTCCGGGAGTTCATCGCGAAGGAGGAGGGCGCAGGAAAGTCCATCCAGTCGCTGATCGAGTTCACGCGGAAGTTCCAGGACCTCGCAACGGATGAGCCCGCCTGGATCGCCCTTTCGTCCCTTGCAGCTCCACGGGAAGTGCAGAGTCTCCCCCGGGACCTCAGGCTCGATCTCGACTGCAGCGGTCTCGAGGTCTACGCGAGCCCGCTCCTCGCAACGGTCTTTTCCACCCTCGTCGGGAATGCCGTGGACCATGCGGCCGGGCTTTCCCGGATCGCCGTGACCGCATCGGAAGAGGGCGGCGATCTCGTCATCGCGGTCGAGGACGACGGCCCCGGCATCCCGCCCGGAGAAAAGAGAATGCTCTTCGAGAGGGGGCACGGGCGCCAGCGTCCGGGGGGGTACAGCCTCTGGCTCGCACGCGAGATCGTGGAGGCCTGCGGTGGGACCCTGCGCGAGTGCGGGGAGGAAGGGAAGGGTGCACGCTTTGAGATCCGCATTCCAAGCGGCCTGTGGCGGAGGGAGAGGGAAAGACCGGTCAGCTGATCTCCTGGACGATCCGCCCGTTCCGGAAGATCGAGATCTTGCCCCCGCTCTGCGACAGGACGATGCCGACAGCCTGGGTGTCGAGGGTGATCGCCGCGATGGAAGAGTGGCGGGTCCCGAGGCCCTTTGGGACTCCGGCCCTGCTCGTATCGACGGTGATGTACCGGGCGGCGGCCTCGATCTGCCCGTCGCCCCGGACGACGAACGCCCCGTCGAGCTGCGCCAGTTCCTTGATCATCTCCTTGATGTCGGGGTTCGTGACCATCCTCTCTGCCGGCGGGTGGCCCTCGAAGGGGTTGAGGATCAGCTGGCGCGACCTCCCGAGCACGGAATCCGCGTCCCCGACGACGAACGCCGTCCCCAGTTTCTTCCCCTCCCGCCCCTCCCGCGCGATCTCCACGCAGATGTGGAGGACCGAGTCGAAGACCTCGTCTTTGACATCAGTCCCGGCAATGACGGTATCCCGCCAGGCTGCCGTGCTGATCCGCAGGCGGTCGCGGTGCGCGTGGTCCGTGATGTCGTGCCCGATGCAGACCACCTCGGAAAGCTTCCCGTTTGCGTCCCTGATGGGGGAGAGCGTCCATGCGACCCAGACGGGCTCGCCTGAACGGAGCACCATCTCGGTGATGGAGAGGCCGCGGCCTTCGCGGGCGAGCCTCGTGTCGCGGGAAAAGTCGGGGGCGTCTCTCCGCGACCCGGCAGGGATGAGCGTGTCCTGGAGCCGCTTCCCGAGGATCTCGGCCTCCGAGTAGCCGAAGAAGGCCTGGGCATGGGGGTTGAAGAACGTGACGGCGCCTTCCGGGTCGATCTTGACGATCAGGCTGCTCGCGCTGGCGAGGAACTCCCTGAACCGGATATCCTGCTCCCTGATGGCATTTTCCAGCCTCTTCCTCTCGGTCTGGTCCTCGGCGACGATGACCTGGCCCCGGGATGGGTTCTCCGGGTCCATGGGCCGCATCCGCAGGCGCACGGGCACCAGTGTGCCGTCCTTTGCCACGAGCTCGGACTCGGCATGGCCCCATCCCTTGTCGTCGGCCCGGAGCGCGAACTCGCGGAACGCCCGGTCGCATTCCTCCTTCCCGGGGAAGAGATCTGCGACATCGCGGCCCTTGAGGGACGCGGCGTCCGTCCCGAGCGCCCGGGCCATCGTCGAGTTGACCCAATCCACCTTCCCGCTGGCGACCTGGCAGAGCCACAGCGGGGTGACCGAGAGGATAGCGGAGAGGAGGTCTGCCCGCAGCACCTGGTCCCGCTCGGCCTTGCGGCGGAGGACTGCCTGGTAGATCATGTCCTGCAGCTCGGCCACGGGCCGGGGAGGGGACCCTGCCCGGACCGGGACCTCGGCCGCGAGGTTGACGTCGCCGAGGACGAGTGCGTTCTGCCCCTCTCTCAGGTAGAGGATAAAGGGGGTGGCGGGGATGCGGGACTTGAGCTCCCTCTGGAGCTCGACCCCGGTCATGTCGGCAAGGAACTCTATCCCGTCGATCTCGGGGATGCGGTGGTACGAGACGATGACGTCGTACCTCCGGCTCCGTGCCCTCTCGAGGGCCTGTTTCGTGGAGTGGACGACGTCGACCCGGACGTCGCCCCGCCGCTCGAGGAACACCCGCGTACTCTCGATGGTGTCCGAGTTGTCATGCACGAGGAGGACGTAGATCATGGCCTTGCCAGGATTGGGAGCGTTGTTCCCCCTGGATGTACTGGAACTGGTTGGTCCCGGGAGAATTTAATAATTGCCGGTGCGAAATCGCGATCGCGGCGGGTATCAGGCGTGGTTTTTTCCCGGGCCTTCAGGTTTTCCCCGGCTTGCGCTGCCTCCCCGCACCGGCTTTCCCGGCATGGATCCTGAGGAGGGCTGCCGCGACCTCGAGGGACGTGTGGTCGTCCCCCATGACCTGCTCGATGCGGGCGATGTACGGCTCGAGGCCCCCTGCCGCGATCACGTCCCTGACCTTCTCCCCGATGTGGACGAACCGCCTCTCCTCGAGGTCGGCGTCTGCCGGCACGGCATGGCGGGCGATGCGGATCTTCGCATACTTCTGGATGTCCCGGAGTTTCCACATCTCCTTGCCGGAGACGAACGTGAACGCCTTCCCGGACTTGCCCGCCCTGCCGGTCCTCCCTATCCGGTGGACGTAGTACTCGGGGTCCTGCGGGACGTCGAAGTTGAAGACGATCGTGATCTCCTCGACGTCGATTCCCCGGGCGGCGACGTCGGTCGCGACCAGGATATCGGTCGACCGGGACCGGAACCGCGCCATCACGCGTTCCCGCTCCTTCTGGTCCATGTCGCCGTGGAGGGCTTCCGCCAGGTACCCGCGGGCCTGGAGCTGGGACGCGACCTCGTCCACCCGCCGCTTCGTATTGCAGAAGACGAGCGAGAGCTCGGGGTTGTAGTAGTCGAGCAGGCGGGAGAGGACCTCGACCTTCTCGGACTCGCGGACCTCGAAGTACTGCTGCTCGATGACAGGGACCGCGAGCTGGCCGTGGACGACCCTGACCATCCGGGGGTCTTTCAAGAACCGGCGGGCCAGGGCGAGGATCTCCTCCGACATCGTCGCGGAGAAGAGGACGTTCTGCCTCCCGGCAGGGACGCGGGAGAAGATCTTCCCGATGTCCTCGGCAAACCCCATGTCGAGCATCTCGTCGGCCTCGTCGAGGACGACTGTCCGGACGCGGGAGAGGTCGACCGTCCTCCGGTTGAGGTGGTCGAGGAGCCTCCCCGGGGTCGCGATCACGATGTGGACCCCCTTCCTCAGGGCCGAGACCTGGCGCTCGATGGGCTGGCCGCCGTACACGGGGAGGACAGACACCGGCTCCATGTACCGGGAGAGCCTCCGCAGTTCTTCCGAGACCTGGATGGCGAGTTCGCGTGTCGGGCAGAGGACGAGGGCCTGCACGGCGGTGCTGGAGAGGTCGAGCATCTCGAGGAGGGGGATCCCGAACGCCGCGGTCTTGCCCGTCCCCGTGTGCGCCTGGCCAACGACGTCCCGCCCTTCCCTGATCACGGGGATCGCGAGGGACTGGATGGGTGTCGGCTCCTCGAACCCGAGGTCCCTGACCGCGTGGAGGATGGGGCCGGGCAGGTCGAGGTCGGTAAACGAGATTGTCTTCATGGAGTCTTTCCTTCCCATGTATTGGGAGGCAGGGGGTATGTCACTTCCCACCGGGTACCCCCCGGGGGCCCGGTGTCCCTGCGCCCGCCGGGACCGGGGCGTCGCGGGTGTCGGCCCCCCGTCCACCCCCCGCACCCTCATTCCCTGATGATGACCGACGCCCTCTCGTCGAAGGGGTAGGTCCGGAGGGCAAGCGAGTACAGGTAAGGGTAGTGGACCCTGAGGTGGCCCATGTACACGGCCCACTCGGAAACGAGCAGCCCGTAGGCCCGGTCGAGGTCCCCGGAGAGGTGGGCGCAATCGGTCTCCGGCAGGCCATGCAGTTCTCCCCGGTGCACGAGTTCCTGCCAGAGGTGCAGGAGCGCCTGCAGGAGGTCGGAGAACCGCGAGTACTCGTCGAGGTCAGGGTTCTGGAGGAGCATGGAGAGAACGTCCACCTTTCTCCCGATTGCGTCGCGGAGAGCAGGGAGGTCGCAGTCCCGGCAGTCGAGCGCATACGTCCGCCTGCCCAGGTCCGCGACGAGCCTGCGGAGCCGGTCGCCCGAGAACCCGTCCGGGTCCGAGAGGAGACGGGCGAGTTCTTCCCTCTGGGGGTCGATCCGCGAGAACGCGGAGAGGAGGGACGTCCCGATCTGCGAGAAGAACAGCCCGACCAGCTGGTTGGTCTTCTTCCGGCGCCTCTCCCGCTCATGCCGCCACGCCAGGTGCTCGACTGCGTTTGCAAAAAGCCCCACGAAACAGCCCACGCCCCCGACGATGACGGCGATCGCGAGGGCCTTTCCCCCCGGTGTGGCCGGGTGGAGGTCGCCGTATCCCACGGTCGCGACCGTCACGATGGTGAAGTACAGGGAGTCGAACAGGGAGAACCCCTCGAGCAGGGAGAACCCCGCGACACCGGCGACAATGACAAGGGCGAAGGTGACTGCGTAAACGAGGAGACGCTGCTGGTACCTGTCCATCGGGGAAGTGTCAGGGGTGATCGGCGATAAACCTCGCGCTGGCGGAAAGGGGTGGAAAGCCGCACTGCTGCCGGCAGGACGCAACTTGGGTAAAGGACTTTCTCATGGCGATTACGGTGGAAGGCCGCAATGCTCCCGGCAGGACCGGGACAGGTGGGATGTCGACAGGCCGATCCCAGGTAATTCCGCCATGGAACACTTCTATCTGGTTCACCGCGCGAGGAAAACGGCCCATCGCTGCGTGAAGTGGGTATCGGATGACGAGCAGGAGCGGCCGCCCCAACAACCCCAAGGCAAGGGAGACGCCGGCGCCCTTGAAGGGTGGCACGGCGGCAGTTCGGCAACGAGACATCCTGATGCGCACATCTCCTATCCCTCCCTGGCCAGGTCCTCCATTGCCTGGATGAACCGGGGTGCATAAGCGAGGATGGAGGCGATCTCCCTGGGATCGGGTTCTGCGCCGAGGGAGTACTGGTCCTCGTGGCGCAGTGACATAACTCTCTCGAAGGTCTCAACAAATTCCGTCTCCAATTTACCATTTGCGGTATAAAATTCGAGGTAGAGGAGAATACACCTATGACTTTTTTCCCGCAGTCCGTCCCTGTAGAGAAGGGAACGGGCCGCATGGAAATATGCCATGTACGTTGCGACGACTGCCGATCGCACAGCCCCCGCCCGAAGTGTCACTTTCCCCTCCTCGAGCCATGTCCTGGCCGAGTCGAGGGACCTGAGGGCTTTCTGGAATGAAGGTTGTGTCTTCCGGAGAAGTCCCTTTTCGTAGCACTCTTCAAGCGTGAACAAACGACTTCCCCCTGAGTGTGACCATCGATTCGACAAGGGACGTATAAAACGGCGGATCGGTCTCCTGCAGAGAGTGCACTCTCTCCGGCGTGAGAACGAGGACATGCACTTCGGACAGGACTGCATCCCGAATAGCCCTCTGGAGCCTGCCGGTCTCTCCAGCAGGGGGGACTTCCCTGGCATAGACCCAGAGGTCGAGGTCGCTTTCTGCCGTGTTGGTCCCGAGCCCCCAGCTCCCGAAGACCCCTATGCCCTCTGCCCATCCCGGGAGAGTCACGGCATCCTCGAGCTGGAACAGGTTGAGGAGCTTCTTCGTGGCGATAGTGACCGGTGAGGTGGTCACGCGGTATTTCCGCCCGGAACGCTGGGTGAGCCCTCCTCTCTCCATGAGGGAGAGATAGCGGGAGACTGTCCCTTTTGCGACCCCCTCCTTCCTGGCGATCTCCGACACGGTCACGACCGGGAGGCCGAGGATCGTTCTCAGCATCGAGACCCTGGCAGGTGTTTTGAAGAGTTCCGAAAGCACCCGGTCGCCGGTGCGTTCATTCACAGGAGATAGTTTCCTATTGGGAAACAACTTGTTGCGTACCAGGAAACACTATATGCTCGCGGCCAACCTTCCGGTGCTGCCGGGAGGAGCGAAGTGGGCCGCCGGAACTGGAGATATGGGCGCCCCAATCATCGCGGAGGTCACCGCCGACACGGGTACCCGGGGACCTCGAGTTACGGGGTCACTCTTCCGTTACTTCTTCCTCCTCGTCCTGCCCGGGGTCCTCCTCTTCTTCCTCGTCAGCCTCCTCTACGTCCCCGGGCCATTCGCCTGCAGAGAGGGCCCACGCGACCGCGAACACGAGGGGCACACCGATGGGGACAGTGAAACCTGCCGGTCCGGAGAAAAAGGGCCCGTACTGTGCAACGTACGACGCAACCATGAGGACGCCCGATGCGGCGACCGCAACGCCTGCATACCGGGTCCAACCCTCCCTCTCCCCGGCCACGATCACGAGGAGGACGATGAAAGACGCGAGGAGCACGACCGCACCCGCGTCCCACAGGACGAACGAGAGCGCCGTCTTCCCGGTAATCAGCCCGGAGCCCACGTACCCGGCATCCGACGAGATGGTGATCAGGGACGGCCCGTAAAACGTCTCCTGGTACCGGAACAGCGCCCACTGCACCCCGGCGCCCAGCCGGTCACCGATGGCGTAGATATTCAGGGGGACGAGGAGGAGCACGAGGGGGAGGAAAGGGGCGATACGCCGGTCCGAGAGGAGGTCCATTACCCAGGCATGTCGACGCCCCGGGTCATCATGGTTGCGAGGCAGGAGTGCCCCATGGTTCCCGTTTTCCTCCCGCGTGGAATCCTCGTTCCATTTCACAATCCAGGGCAGAATTGTCCCTGGAGAAGGATGAACAGGACCACTTCCGGGATATTCGCCGTAGCATATGTTTAAATATTTTCTGGTTTGATTGTATCGGTACAGTGTCTTGCCCGCGCTGAGGCGGGCAATGTACATGAGTCAATCGAGGTGCATTAAGATCATGAAGAATGACGAGGCAGTATCACCGGTCATCGGTACGATCCTGATGGTGGCCATCACGGTCATCCTCGCAGCAGTCATTGCGGCATTCGTGTTCGGGATGGTTGGGACGACATCAACGACGAGGACAGTAGGAACGACTTTATCACTCAACTCCACAGAGCCCAACTGGTTCCATTTGCAATTTACCGGTGGTAATGACCTGCCTGCATTAGTCAGCATCAAGGTCAGTCGTGATGGAGCGCCTGTACCGTTAGAAACAGGGGACGTAGTTTCACCAGGCTATGGTACCGAGAATTTAACTATAACGAATAATGCAATTACACTTAAGAACGATAATAAATTCCAAGTCGGCCAGGTCCTTATGATTGATGCCGGAGGTTCTGTATCAGGCCACAAAATTACGATCCTTGGGACATTCACCGACGGCGGGCAACAGATCCTCTGGGACCGCACACTCTAAACCCCCCCTTTTTTCACGACACATCCCGTCTCTCCGTAACCCTTTGCAGAAACAGGAACCAGCGTAGGGGAAACGAGAACACGAAGGATCCTTCTGGAGAGACCGAGGGCATTTCAACCAACCCAATTCCGATTAGCACTTCACTATTTGAGTGAATAGGTGAGTATTGGTGGGGGCTGCCCGTCCCAGGCAGGGACTCCCGGCCAGAAACGACGGAATCACCGGCGTCCCGGTGCGACGGCGGACCAACGCGTACTCGTTCGATCGCAAGCTTTTCAAAGTCCGGTGTGTGGGTGGGGTTGGACGAGGACAACGACAAAAGGGGCAACCCTCTGCAGCTTTCTGCAATACTTCTGCAACTGCAGAATGATTAGAAAACGAAGGAGAGGGCTCTGATTTGCCTAATGTTGAATATAATAATAATATTTATTTTAGTATTAATGATCACTTCCACAAATCAACAGAATCACAGTACCATGATATTGAGGGTGTGCATATAATTCCCTGTGACTGTGATCTGGAAGTTGCAGAAGGACCAAAATCAATCTCTGGTAAAATACCTTCGATCGAAAAGAAAACGCTGAAATATCCTCAGATTGCATTTCTGCAGATCCCTCCTGCACCCGAAATTTGCAGAAATGGTGGACGTGATCCGCCATTCTCTCCACCACCGCCTGCCCAGCCCGATCTCTTCCCGTGATCGATGTCCATGACTATAAGACGATCAGGACCCATGGGAAGAGAGGGCGACGACGACGAGAGCAGGGTGTACGCAGGCACCGAGCAGGATCGTGGAGACCTGCGAGTATTGGTGTTCATTGCTGCGAGCGGGTCGCAAGTTCTGAAAATTTTTAAAGCGATGAGTGCGGTCCGTTCTGTAGGCAATGAGGAGTTTTTACATTATAGGTAACCGGAGGGGGAACCCCCTCCGGACCACCCCCATGTGAAGATAGGGTGTGGGCGGGGTTGATCGTGAAACCAGTTTGTCATGTCGTGGATGAGAGCACTGGGCCTATCGTCACATGGGGTGCCATAGCGGCGAGGCGTCAGCCCCGAGAGCGTCGGGAGTGAATGAGTACGGTCTGTTTGATTGAGCGGAGATTTTTACGTTATAGGTGACCGGAGGGGGAACCCCTCTCCGGACCACCCCCGTATGAGGATAGGGAGTGGGCAGGGTTGATCGTGAAACCAGTTTGTTATGACCCGGATAGGAGCACGGGCCCTATCACCACAGTGGGGTGCCACAGCGGCGGGGCATCAGCCCCGAGAGCGTCTGAGGCGATGAGTGCGGTCTGTCCGGTAGACCGGAGGGGAACCCCTACTTCGAACCAGGTGGGTGCGGGCAGGGTTTACCGGGGTGCTCTCCGTCATGACCCGAATGAGAGCACAGGCCCTATCGCTACAAGGGGGTTGCCACAGCGGCGGGGCATCAGCCCCGAGAGCGTTCGAGGTGATGAGTAGGGTCTGTCCGGTAGACCGGAGGGGGGAACCTC
>JAKPSJ010000094.1 GCA_029555345.1 Methanobacteriota archaeon
TGGCGCTGCTCGGGATCTCTATCATGACTCCGAGCGTGGCACGCTCCACGTCCACTCCCCACTCCCGCATCATCTCGCGGGCCCGGATGAACTCGGACGGGTGGGAGACCATGGGGAACATGATACCCAGGTTGTCGTATCCCTGCTCCCAAAGCCTCCTGAACGCCTCGACCTGGAGCCTGAACTGGTCAGGGGACTCGAGGTCCCTGCGGATCCCACGCCACCCGAGCATGGGGTTGTGCTCGATGGGCTCGCTCTCTCCCCCGGCCATGTTCCTGAACTCGTCTGTCGGGGCATCGAGCGTCCTGACCCAGACCGGCTTTCCGTAAAAGGCATCGAGGACGGTCTTGATTCCGTTATAAAGCTCCTGGATGAACTCTTCCTCGCGCCCGTTGGCGATGAACCATCCCGGTGTCTTGTTCAGCCCGAGGATCAGGTGTTCGATGCGGAGCAGGCCGACGCCATCGGCCCCTGTCGCTGCGGCACGTACTGCTGCCTCGGGAAGGGAGACATTGACCTTGACACTCGTTGCAGTGATCATCGGTGTGGATGCGGTGGTGGTGACCGCCTGTGTCTTCTCCCTTTGGATCTCAATTGCACCATCGTAGATGAATCCCTTCTCTCCATCGACAGTAATCAGCTGGCCTGGCTTGAGGACCTGCGTTGCCGTCTTCGTCCCGACAACTGCCGGGGTTCCGAGTTCCCTGCTCACGATCGCTGCATGGCATGTCATTCCCCCTTCGTCCGTGACGATAGCGGCGACTCTGCGCATCGCCGGGACCATGTCAGGGTTGGTCATCCGCGTGACAAGGATGTCGCCTTCCTTCACCCTTCCCGCATCCTTTGCATCATGGATGATGACGACTTTCCCGCTTGCAATCCCGGGAGAGGCCCCCTGTCCCCTGAGGATGATGTTCCTGGTACCAACTCCAGTACCTGCCTCCTCTGTTTTTTCTGGCCTTATCGTGGTGATGGGACGCGACTGGAGGATGTAGATGGTGTCCCCGACTATCGCCCATTCCACGTCCTGGGGCATTCCGTAGTGGTTCTCAGCAATCTTTCCGTATTTTGCAAGTTTTGCAACTTCCTCGTCGGAGAGGAGGGGAACGTCCGCGAGTTCTTTTGGGACTTCCGTCGTCTTGGTCCCATGCTCACCGTCGGGTACTATCTGGAACCTCTTGTTTGCGATGAGGCGGTCCACCACCTTCCCTGTCCGCATATCGAATACGTACTTGTCCGGGGAGACAGATCCCGATACAACCGCTTCGCCGAGACCCCATGACCCCTCGATGATGGCGACGTCTTCACCCGTGACAGGATGGGAAGTGAACATGACTCCTGCCTTTTCGGAGTTTACCATTTCCTGGACCACAACGGCGATATTGACACTCCGGTTGTCGAACCCCTGCTTTGCACGGTAGTATATCGCTCTTGCGCCGTAGAGGGATGCCCAGCACCGCTGGACTGCGTCGATGAGGTCTTTCTCCCCGCGGATATTGAGGTAGGTCTCCTGCTGCCCGGCGAAACTTGCGTCCGGGAGGTCTTCGGCTGTTGCACTGGAGCGTACTGCCACGACCGTTCGGCCGTCATCCATCTTCCTGTAGGCGTCCCGTATCTTCTGCCTGATATGTGCAGGCATCTTCGCTTTCAGGATGGCTTGCTTGGCCTTTTCTGCAGCTCTCTCCAACTCACTGCTGTTTTCGACATCCAGTCCCTCGAGGTCGGTAAAGAGGGTTTTTTCGAGACCCGACTCGACCAGAAACTGGCGGAAAGCATGGCTAGTGACAACAAAGGCCCGTGGGACCGGAAGCCCGATTGCCGACATCTCTCCAAGGGATGCACCCTTACCCCCCACTGCAGAAATATCTTCTTTCCGAATCTCCTCGAGCCAGAGAATATCAGGCATCTCTCTCATTCGCGCACCAATATTATTCTGCGTCACTCCCGGTTTAATACATTCTCATTCCCTGCAAGCATGGACTCCAAAACCCGACAGATAACTCTGGTAGAAAGATTCTTTTCGTGGCGTGCATCCCTGGGATAATAATACTCAATAGGGATCACGGCTATAGTACGTAGGGTTTTATGGCGGATTTTAAGATACTGGTCAGCGATCCCCTGGCCGATGAAGGCCTGGAAATTCTGCGCCGGGAGTGCCCGGTCGATGTCAAAACCGACCTCACCGAGGATCAGCTCGTGGAGATAATCGGGGAGTATGATGCTCTCATCGTGAGGAGCGGCACGGATGTAACCGCACGGGTCATCGATGCTGGGAGGAGGCTCCGGTTCATCGGCCGTGCAGGGGCAGGTGTTGATAATATCGACATGGAATCTGCCACGAAGAAGGGCATCATCGTGGCGAATACGCCCGAGGGAAATACTCTTGCCGCAACCGAGCACACCATGGCGATGATGCTCTCCCTCGCCCGGAACATCCCTCAGGCCAATGCCTCTTTGAAGAAGAAGGAGTGGAAGAGGTCGAAGTTCATGGGAGTCGAATTGAATGAAAAGACACTTGGCATCGTGGGACTTGGCAGGATCGGGAGGGAAGTCGCCAAGAGGGCGCAGGCCATGGGCATGCACATCGTCGGGTATGACCCGTTCATCACGAGGGAGAGGGCTGCCCAGATGGGTGTCGATTCTGCCTCCCTCGAGGAACTCTTTGGAGTTGCCGATATCATCACGGTGCATACCCCCCTCATCAAGGAAACTCGCCACATGGTGAACGAAAAGACGATCGCCATGATGAAGGATGGAGTCAGGATCATCAATTGCGCACGCGGGGGCATAATCGATGAGAAAGCTCTTTACAAGGGACTGAAATCTGGGAAGGTAGCTGGTGCAGCCCTCGACGTCTTCGAGGAGGAACCCCCCCTGGACTCTCCACTCCTCGAGCTCGACCAGGTCATCGCGACCCCGCACCTCGGTGCAAGTACCGTCGAGGCCCAGAAAAACGTTGCAATCTCGATCGCAAAGCAATGTATCTCCTTTCTGAAGGGGGGGTCCGCAAAGTATGTTGTCAACGCCCCCATCGTCCCGCCTGAATATGCAGACATGATCGAACCTTTTGCCAGCCTTGCAGAGAAGATGGGCAGGTTCCTGACGCAACTCGTATCCGGGAGGATGGAGAAGGTCGAGATCATCTATGGCGGCGAGCTTGCGACACTCGGGAACAATACGCGGCTCATCACACTAATGGCCTTAAAAGGGCTCCTCGACCCCATCCTCCAGGTCCCGGTCAATATCGTCAATGCAGAGTTCATCGCCAAGGAGAGGGGTATTTCCGTTGCTGAGACCATGACCCGTGACTCTGGCGGGTTCAAGAGCCTTGTCACCGTCAGGGTGAAGACCGATACGATGGAAGAGACGATGAGCGGGACGGTCTTCATGAAAGGGCAGTCCCGCATCGTTGCAATCGGGGGTTATACGATGGATATGATACCAGAGGGGTACGTCATCGTCTCGAGGCACCTCGACAAACCGGGCGTGATAGGCCGCGCTGCCACGATACTGGGGAAGGGCAACGTGAACATCGCAGGGATGCAGGTCGGCCGGATCAAGCCGGGTGAAGAGGCGATCATGGTCCTGAACGTTGACTCCGAGGTAACACCGGAGATGATGGAGGAGATACGTTCGATGCCCGGTATATTCACGGCGGTCTTTGCCAAGATATCAGACACCCTGATCTGAAACTCATGTGGTAATTTGCGTTCACAGGCCCTCCCGGTGAAGACCGCTAATGCGGTTTTCATGCCAATTGAACTGTGTCACCATTCTCACCAGGCAGGGGGCATGTGCCTTTTTTTTCGAACATTCACCAGGACTGATCTCTCGACTTGCCGAGTGTGTCCGGGTCGAGGCAGATGTGAAAAGAGAACAATTTTATACTGTGTTCACCCACATTTTCAGCACAAATCGACTGATTCTGCGGGCTCGTGGTCTAGCTGGTTATGACGTCGCCTTGACATGGCGGAGGTCAGGAGTTCGAATCTCCTCGAGCCCATTCCCCTTGGCGGAATGTTCTCCCTCCTGTTTTATCCAGGAAACATGGGTACGGACTCCTATTTTATCCTCTCCTGGGTAGGACCTCGGTTCAAAACTGCACATTTTTTATTCCCAACAGGACTAATTTCATATACGGGGGGTCTTATAGAGTGGTATCTCTTTTCTATGTAGATGATAAGCCCGAGTTTTTGGATTTGGTCAAGATCTTCATGGCAAAGAAAGACAGTTTTTCGATTCAGACCTGTCAGTCTGCACTTGAAGCCCTTGAAGACCTTTCCCTGAACCATTACGACGTGATAATCTCGGATTATTTCATGCCGGGTATGGATGGCGTTGCATTTCTCCGTGCACTCCGGGACCGGGGGGATGCGACCCCGTTTATCATGGTCACGGGCTTTGGGGGAGATTGCGAGAGGGACGAGGCGCTCGGTGCCGGGGCGGACTTCTACATCGTGAAAGAGGGTGATCCTGGAGTCTTTTTCGACTGCCTCTGCAGGGCTGTCATGACGGTTGTTGGAGAAAGGTGAGAAAGGTAGGGTCCTTGAGGTAGTCCAGGGGGGCCCAATAACGTGCCAGGTCATTTCCCATGTACGACGAATCGGCCCTCCGGAGGTGGATGGGTCTGGAGATGCGAAAGATCAACGAGGGGATCGTTGCCGCCCGCGTCTCACTTCATACCCTCCTCGAAATGGAAAGTCCGGTAACAGTTACAAGGGGCGGGCAGGACTTCCGGTTCGATAGAAACGTGCTGGAAAAATTTGCATCGAGGCTTCCCGCGGCCCTCTGCAAGGAACTCCGGCTCCCGGTTATCTTTTATTTTGACATGGATGTGCCTTCCAGCTGTTTCCTCTCTGACAGCGTTGCACTCGAAGCCCTCCAGGAGATGGGAGAGTTGTCACGGGAGAGGGTGATGGACGGGGGGAGGGTTTTTGTGGGGAGGGCGATTGTTTTTACTCTCGTGCGTTCGTATCCGACTGCATTCCAGATAATGATGCGATGATGCATTGTGTCAGCTCTGCCGTATGTTCCACTGGTTATTTATTGAGAAATGCAGAGGACTATCGCAATGGAAAAAATTACCTGCCTTGTTCTTCTTTTATCCCTCGTTCTCTTCGTGGGTGTCATTTCTGCCGATGACTGTGGATGCGGGGGGGATACACCCGGTGGCGGCAGCGATTCGTCTTCGGGATACGGGTCATCCGAAGACCCGGTGATTCACCTCGGAAAGGCACGTGAACTCCTGTCGCAGGGGGAGCTCGCGGGGGCGCTGGTCGAGTGCCGGGAATCACTCGCCCATGATCCCAACAATGTCCAGGCCCTTCTCCTCCAGGGAGAGATACTCTTCCAGATGGGGAAGTACAGGGAAGCAGCAGCGGTTTATCATGATGTTACCAAGATATCCCCGTCGGACGATAATGCATACACGCGACTGGGAAATGCATATCTCCTCATGGGGGAGTACGAAGCAGCAGGGAAGGCGTATACCCGATCTCTCGCCCTTCGTCCCGGTGATCCCGTGGTAGAAAAGAACCTGGAGATGGTCAGAAGACTGGCAGAACAAGAAGATCACGCTCCCGTGGGAGAGGCAGACGTTCCAGAGACAACAATAGCCACGGCACCAGGAACCCCGGAGGGTTCTCCTGCAAGCACGGAAAGAACGCGTATCCCGAATGGCTCTTCCATTCCAACCCAGGGACCAGCCATTGCCCTTTCCACAGGTCTCGTTCCGGTAGCCTTCCTGACGGTCACGGTCACCAGGCGTGCAGTAAAAAAGATCGAACCCGCGGCTTCTGTCCCGGCAAGGTGATCGGATGGGAGAGCACCCGTCCAACATTCTCGTCACGGGAAGGCCCGGCTGTGGGAAGACGACGCTCATCAGAAGCCTGTTGCCGGGTCTCTCACCACTGTCCCCAGCGGGATTTTATACCGAGGAGGTCCGAGAGGGGAAGACGAGGGTGGGATTCCGGCTTGTCTCGCTCGACGGCCGCATGTTCCTGCTTGCCCATGCCGGGTATCAGTCCCGGTTCCGCGTGGGGAAGTACGGTGTCGATAACGCGGCGTTTGAATCGTTCCTGGGGACGGTCTCGTTTCAGGATGCCAGGCTCGTTATTATCGACGAGATAGTGAAGATGGAATGCATATCCGCGCGTTTCTGCCAGGTGGTAGAAGACCTCCTCTCCTCAGAAAAGTGTTTTCTTGCAACGATTGCCTCAAGGGGGACGCCTTTCATCGAGGCTGTCAAGCAAAGAGATGACGTCGAGCTCTATCTCCTCGAGAGGAGCAACCAACTGGATATTGCAGGGAGGATTGCAGAGCGTATCCGTGCCCTCCAGGGAGTGGCCTGACAGGAAGACTCTTTCTTCGAAGGTGGGTGGAGGTGTGGCTTTCTCCTGCCCTCCCGCCTCCTGCATGGTCGTGGCGTCAGGGTAAGCCATAAGTGGGAAAAGGTCAAAAAATCAGGTAATCTGTATGGAATCCATCAAATCCGTTATCCTGGCAGGGGGAGTGGGGACCCGGCTCTGGCCTCTCTCGCGGACCTATAACCCGAAGCAGTTTCTCAAGATGAACGGGGCATCCCTATTCCAGGAGACATACAAAAGGGCCCTGCAGGTATCGAGCCCCGAGGAGATCTATATCGTTACCCACAGGGACCACCATTACCTGGCGCTGAACCAGCTCGAGGAATTGAAGCAGGATATCCCGGATGGCCGCATCCTCGATGAACCCATGGGAAAGAACACACTTCCGGCAATCACCTGGGCAATGCTCGAGATCGAGAAAGAATTCGGGGAATCGCTCGTCGCTGTCTTTCCCAGTGACCATTACCTCGAACAGGATGCAATGGAGGAGATCACTGCTGCTGGAGAGATTGGACAGGATTACCTTGTCACGTTCGGCATACAACCGACGCATCCCCATACGGGGTACGGGTACATCGCTCCGGGAGAGCCGCTATCCCGCGGTTTCAGGGTCAGGAAGTTCCGTGAAAAACCGGACTGGGAGACGGCGAAGGTCTTCGTGGATGCCGGGTATCTTTGGAACAGCGGGATGTTCCTCTTCTCGACAGGGGTCTATTTTCAGGAAATTGCACGGCTGCAGCCCAGGATACATTCCCTTTTGAGGGAGAGAGGAGTCTCCTCTTACCCGGAACTACCCTCCCTTTCGGTCGACTATGGTCTCCTCGAGATCTCCGACAGGGTAGCTGTCGTGCCTCTTTCGGCCAGGTGGGCGGACCTTGGGACGTTCCGTGCGTGGTACGATTTCAAAGAGCACGACGATCACGGTAACGTGGGCGAGGCTGAATACATCGATTCAGGAGGCAACTTTGTCCATGCTCCTGGGAAACATGTTGCACTCGTCGGCGTCCGGGACCTTGTCCTTGTCGATACGGGTGATGCCATCCTTGCCTGCCGGATGGACAGGACAGAGAGCGTTGGAGACTTGGTGAAAGTCTTCAAGGACCGCGGAGACACGATCGCGGATTATCACCTCCAGGTCCACCGACCCTGGGGTTCCTACACGGATCTCGAGAGGTCCCGGTTCTTCAGGATCAAGAGGGTCACGGTCAAGCCCGGGAAAAGGCTCTCCCTCCAGATGCACCACCACAGGAGCGAGCACTGGATTGTCGTCAGTGGTATGGCCGATGTCGTCCTCGGGGACCGCACCATCCACCTGAGACAGGGCGAGAGCACATTCGTCCCGGCAGGGATAAGGCACCGGTTGGCAAATACGGGGAAGATACCTCTGGAGGTCATCGAGGTGCAGATCGGCGAGTACCTGGAGGAGGACGATATCACGCGCTTTGATGATGAATATAACAGGGTATGATATATCCCCATCGGGACCGGTAACAGGGAGGATGCTAAGAATGACGAATGACACTGGACGACCATCCGAAGAAGAATCGGATATGCATCCACTCGTGAAAGACGCGGTGATGGTCGTCCATGGGGCCGAGATCTTCGATATGGGTGACGCAGCACGGCTGTTCTCACTCCTTCGCCCCAGGAGGTTGATCGTTGCCGGTATCATGGCGCGTGTCGCCGCAGTCGAGTCTGGCCTTCCCTGTGAATATGCAGATCGGCCCCCGAGCGTGGTGATAAGGGATCTGGACCAGCCCTGCTTCCTCGCGAACCGCGGGAAGACCCCGGAATCAGGCCGCATTTTCGGGGAGATCGTAGCCCGGAGGGTCGGGCCCGCAGGGGTAATCCACGTTGAATGTGCATCAGGGGAGGTCATCTGCTGGAACAGGGATCCCGATGGCCTTTCACGGGGGATAGCCAACCTGATGGGTTATACCCTTGTCGCGAGAGCGAGTGAGCAGGAGGGCACCGCTGCTGGAACCAGGGTCATCAGGGGGTGCCTCCCGGGAGAGGCAGTTTTCGTGAACGGGACGGTCATCGGGGTGGCGACAGCAACGGAGGTCGTCATCAGGGCCGGGAGGGAGGGCGTGGAACCGATCGTGGGGCTTGCCGCAAAGGACCACGGGCTGGAAAAACTCAGAAAGGCAGGTCCAATCGACGCTGCTGCCGCGTGGTGCAAGAGTGGGGCCATCCGGTCGCAGGAGCCCAAAAAGAGGGAAAAGACACCTTCGAAGGGCCGCGTTATCTTCATTGACCACTGTGGACACAGTATCTTTCGCAATATCCCTTCCAGGGGAATTTGCGGGATCGTCAGCGTTGGTGATGACACGACCGCGGTCTGCGGGCACATCGGCGCACATCTCGGGGTCCCGGTCTTCGGGATCGTGGACGGTGACACAGACGGGATCGTGCCTCCAGGATATGCCCCCGGCTCGGTCATCGCGGTGGCAACCTCGATTTCGGACGACGAGCTCGGGAGATGCGTCGCAGGGATCATCCCCGAGGGCGAGGTGGATTGGGAGGATTGCGTCCGCCTGCTGCTGGCCCGCATCGGTGATCGGGCAAGGATCTGTACACCTCCCTTCCCATGAAGGCTGCTCTCATTCTCCGCCCGGTTTTCCCTGGGAAGACTGCTTCTTGTATCTCTCCTTGATGCTGTCCAGGGTCTCGATATCGGAGATCGCTTTGTCGTCCCTGACCCTTACGAAACGGGGGAACCTCAGGGCAAACCCGCTCTTGTAGTTGGGACTTTTCTGGACCTCCGAGTAGCCCACCTCGAAGACGAGGAATGGCTCTATGTGGACTTCCTTTCCGGACTCGGCGATTACATGGTCCTTGAGCACCTCGTAGACCTCTAGTAGCTGCTCATCCGAAAAACCTGTCGCCACCTTTCCGACGGGAAGGAGCTCCCCCTCGTCCTGGCAGGCGAGCAGGAATGACCCAAAGAGATGTGCTCTCTTTCCTTCCCCCCACTCGGCCCCGATGACTGCGAGGTCCATCGTGTCCACGCCTGGTTTTATTTTGAGCCAGTTCTTGCCCCTGATGCCAGGGGTGTAAGACGAAGAGAGGACTTTCAGCATCAGGCCCTCGTGGCCGGCATCGAGGCTCTCCCTGTAGAACGCCTCGATGACAGAAGCATCGCCACCCACAGTCTGCGGTGCGACGCATTCTGACAGCACTGCTTCAAGATGTTTCCTCCTCTCCTGCAGGGGGAGGTCGATAAGGGTTTTTCCATCGAGGTAGAGGATATCGAAGACAAAAGGCTGCATCATGAACTCCTTCTGCATCGCCTCGATGCCGTACTTCCTCCTGAACCTGCGCAGGACAGTCTGGAACGGGAGAGGCCTGCCATCCCTGATAGCGATAACCTCGCCGTCGAGGATGACATCGTGGGGAGTTGCCCTGTTCAGGGTCTCCACGACTTCCGGGAGGGCATCCGTCACATCTTCCAGCTTCCGGGAATACATCCTGCTCTTCTTCCCCTGCCTGTGGAACTGGAACCTGCTCCCGTCGTACTTGTACTCGGCTGCAACTGTGCCGTTTTCCGCGATCGCCTGGGCAATGGACCCCTGCTGGGCAAGCATCATCTTTACGGGGTGGAAAGGCATGATGTGCACATCGGCAAGGAAATCCCTGCCCTTTCTTGCCAGGAGTGCAACCTCGCCGAGGTCATTGAGGGCCTGGTATGCACGCTCGACCAGGGAGGGGTCGACAGAGAAGGCCCGGGCGATCGCATCCCGCATAATACCCTCACCGATCCCGATCCGCAGGTCTTCCAGGATGAGCCGGGCGAGGTACTTTGCCTCGAGGGGTGACGCGTTCTGGAAGAGGCTCCTGATCAGGGAGAGCTTTTCCGCTTGCGAGGCGCGCCCCCCGAGCCGGGAGATCCTCTCGAGATCGGAATAGACTGATAAAAGGTCGAGTTCCCGCGAGAAGAGGGATGTCTGGAAAGTGGAAGCCCGTCCCGGGCGTTTCGTGTCCTTCTTGTTCTCGAGTATCGATTGGACGGCAAGTCCCACATCGCCCTTTCTGTTTATCACGTCGATGATATCTGACCGTGTGAGATCGACAACCTGCGTGAGGGCATCGAAGAGGAGGTTTGGGCCGATACCGATCTTCTCGGGACTCCAGTCGGGAAAGATCTTGCCGGTCAGGAACTGGACGAAGAGGGGGAGGTCTCTCTCATCGAGGCCGGCGAGTATGCCGGAGATCTTTTCAGTCATCTCGAGCCTCCCGCTGATATTTTCCATTTGTTCACAGATCCGGGCAAATTCGAGGAATTTCATGGTACCCCAACCTAGTAAGACCTCTGCACTGGCTGAAATAAGGGTTCTCCTCTCTTTCAGACCCCCCTGTGAAGATTGGAATGTCTGCAGGGACCCTGACTTTCGGTGTCTCAAGGTTCTTATATTCCCACAGGAAATTCCTCTATACAATGCCGGGTGAGTGGGTTCCCGATGCTCTCGTCGAGCAGAAGATGGGGCAGACCAAGCGGGAGATGATGGACTATATCGAGAAGAACTCGGAGAAGATTGACTCAAATCTCCCTGTATTTTTTGGATATGTCGTATCTATCCTGGAAAACAACTTTCCTGACATCCCTGACCAGGCCCACGACCGGTTCATCGATGACGTGACCGTCAAGGTGCTCGAAGAGAGCAAGCGCTCCACAGATATCGAGTACATCGAGAGGCTGTTCCGCCATGCAACGCGCGTCAAGAAGAAATACACGGGCAGGGCTATCTTTGACATCGTCCTCGGTCTCAAACTTATAGACATAGGAAAATACAGGGACGCAATCGATATCCTGATGAAGTACCGGGCCGTCGACACGATTGTCTGCACGGCGATCGCGTTCTCCTACTACCAGTTGTCAGCCCTCGAGCTTCCCCCCGATCAGAAGCCGGACAAGGACACCACGAGCAGCATGGCCCTTTCCGCCCGCGAGCAGATGATCGAACTCGCCCGGCTCCAGCCTCCGGTAAACAGGCTGCGGTTCCCCCAGGTCATCCAGGAACTGAGGGTCAACAAGATCTTCTGGTTCATGATGAAGCTTGCAATCGACTGGTTCCCGGACCAGCCCGTCTATTTGAAGATCGGCCTTGAGAAGGCAAAGAAGGACCAGAACAGGGACATGAGGGGAGAACTCCTCAAGATCGCGTCAGAGAGGTACTACAGCGATATGTTCTTCCTTCGCGACCTCTACCATTTCAAGCGGGAAGTAAGGGATGCCAGCGGGGCAACCGCAGTCGTGCGGCAGATGATGCAGCAGCACCCGGATGAACTCGAACCACTCTACTATGGGCTGCAGCTCGCAATCATGTCCTCCCAGGAATCTGCTTACCAGAAGTTCCGGAGCACCGCGATATCCAAGAAGATGCCTGCACATATCATCCTCTTGCTCGACTTTGCATTCTTCCTCATCAGCGGGAGGAAAACGGATGCAGAGGTGCTGTTCGAGGACATGAAAAAGAAACTCCCCGCCCTTGGGTACTACCTCGAGGCTCTCGATTACCTCATGCGGGACATCTTCTCCGATGACGAAAAGAGGTCGATAACGGCAAAGAAAGTGTTCCTGGACTCTATAGACCAGTACTGCCTGAAACTCATAAAGATGAAGGAATACTGAGATTTCTTTCAAAACGTGAAAAATCCAGTGAAATTCGGTCCTGGACCGCGAGGCGGGATTGTCTCGTTTTTGATGTCAGAGGTGTATGCCATGCGGCCAGCCCCCACCCGACCCCATGTTCGTCGCCACCCCGATCTCGAGGCCTGAAGAGAAAAGCCCGGCAGCTTGCCGTGCAGATGCAAGTGCTTTCGCAGGGGTGTTGTTCACCTCGCTCAGATGTGCAAGCAAAATGGAGTGAACCTGCGTGCAGAGGCCGTTGATGCACTCGGCGGCACCATCGTTCGAGAGGTGGCCCCTGCGTGACCTGATCCGCCGCTTGAGTGATTCGGGATAGGGCCCCTCTTTGAGCATCTGCGGGCAGTGGTTGCTCTCGAGGACAAGGCCGTCGCAACGGGAAAGGTTCTCTACCATGTGATCGGTGACCATCCCGGTGTCGGTGCAGCAGCCGAGAGTGAGGTCTTCATCCCGAATGGTAAACCCGCATGGCTCGCGTGCATCGTGGGATACGGCAAAAGCCCTGACTGAAAACTCTCCCACACAAAAATCCTCCCCATAGTCAACCCTGACTGCACGGACAGGGTCCCGGTGCACGCGACCTGAATCGAGGAGATCGACCAGGGTTCCACCCGTCGCATAGACCGGCACGGCAAGGTGGCGGGCAAGCGGCATCACGGCAGCGATATGGTCGATATGCTCGTGGGTGACGAGTATCGCGGTGATACTGTCGGCAGCCTTTCCTGCTGCATGGAGGCGCGTGAGAACTTCTCGCCGGGTGAGACCGGCATCGACAAGGAGCGAAGAAGACTCTCCCTCGACGTACAGGCAGTTCCCCTTGCTACCGCTAGCAAGTGCGATGCACTGCATTGCTACATGTATCAGCAGCCATTGTAGAAAGGGATGCCGATCCGGAGCAAATAGGAGCCTGTTCAATGATGTCAAAGATTGGTCAATCGAGATCATTGGAAGTACTGGTTGGGTATTGGGTGGGGGCTGTTTGCTCTATGCATGAGCTATTGGCCTCTGCCGTCTTTTACAGGGCGCCCTTCACGTAGTCCTGCTAGATCTCTCTCCCAACGATCGAAAACTTGTTATCAGCGATGACTCAGATCCTTTGCTGCTTGTGAGACCAAAACCGGTCTTGTGACACAACCGAGCCGAAAGTGCTGGAGATGATGTTCTTTTTCAGGGTTATGAAAGGGACCCGGGTCGTGAACGGGCGGGTCCAAGGCAGGACCCGGGTAGCGCTCGATCGGAGATGGGTGCGGAACAGTACCGGGGACTGACCCTCCTTTCCAGGGGAAAAAAGTGCAACCGATGGCTGAACCAGGAAGTCGCCTGAAACTCGATTTCAGCCTGCACGAACTTGCCGGGAGTGTCGGCGACTTCGGGACCATCCTCCCCCTTGTCCTCGCCGTTTCTGCGGTTGCCGGCCTCTCGATAGGCTACATCCTCCTCTTTTTCGGGATCTGGTTCATTGTCACAGGCTTATATTACCGGCTGCCGGTTCCCGTCGAGCCGATGAAGGTGATCGCGGTGGTTGCCATCTCGGAGAACATGAGCGCAGGCCAGATTGCCGTGGCCGGGATCATCCTGGGGATTCTCTTCCTCTCCCTCGGGTTTTGGAAGTGGCTCGACCTCCTGGAGGAGTACATCCCGCGGAGCGTGATCCGCGGGATCCAGCTCGGGCTCACGCTCCTCCTCCTCCGGACATCCGCCGGTCTCCTTTCCGGGGATGTCATGGTCTTCCTCGGCGCCCTCGCCCTGATGACTGTTCTGTACGGTCTTTCCAGGTTTACCCGGCTACCGGACCTCTCCGCTATCGTCGTCATCGTGGTGGCATTCGCAGCCGGAATTGCGGTGAAAGGGTTTCCCGGTCTCGCTCCCCTGCCCATGCCCCAGATTGTGGTCCCCTCTCCCTCCGATATCCCCAGTGCTCTCTGGTCCATGGTGGTCCCGCAGGCTCTCCTCACCATCACCAACGCCATCCTTGCCACCTCGCTCCTCGCGAGCGATCTCTTTAAAAAAGAGGTTCGGCCTGCCCGCCTCTCCCGCACCATCGGGCTCATGAACCTGACCTCTGTCCCCTTCGGCGGGTTTCCCATGTCCCATGGCGCTGGAGGCCTGGCCGGCCAGTACCGGTTCGGGGCACGGACGGGGGGTTCGAATGTCTATGCCGGTATTATCCTCCTTCTCCTCGCGTTTTTCTTTGCCAGCCCTGCCATGCTGGGACTGGTATCCGGGGGGTTCTTTGCAGCCCTCCTTGTCTTCGCAGCCATCGAGATGGCAAAGTACGGGTTGAAGACGGATTCATACCTGGTGACAGGGACGATAGCGATCCTCTCCCTCACCGTGAACATGACGATTGCCTTCGTTGCGGGGATCTGTGTTGCGCATGCACTGAAGGCCATCAGGCGGCGCCAGGGGAAGGGGAGAACGCTTACCTGATGTTATCCCCTCGAGGAACGGAAGATGGAGAAATACTTGCTGGTGAGGGTGAGAGAAAGCCATCGGCTCACGTTGGTCATCTGCGGGGTGTCAGGTGGCGTTCCCCCCAATAATGATGGTCATGGGCAGCGTGGGTTCCATACCCTGCCAATCCTGGCAACTTGTCAGAATTCCATCACCATCACCGCCTCCTCCTCCTCCCTCAACTCTCCCTTGAGGTGATCGGCATCGAAACGGTACTGTTGCCAGGGGTCGTAGTCCTCGTACAGCTCGCACTTGTCCAAGACGTCAATGAACTCCTTGAGAAAGATCCTGGGTATCACGTCAACCCGGCCTCCGAATTTTTCGGTCACCCTCTTGATCATAGCCCGGATGAACCTGTGCGAGACGCGTGTGCGGTCCACCTCCGTATAGGCAGCCGAGTAGATATCCATCACCTTGAGGGCGACCTGCTCGAGCTTCTTTGCATCGAACCTCGCAAGCGCGATCTGGGGCTGGCGCGGGTTTTTGAACCCTTCTTCAGGCTGGACAACGCTGATGCGGTCATAGAGCGGGGGAAGCGTGCGTATCCCCCTTGGGCCATCGAAGAATGCGGGTGTCCCGGTAAATATGAAGTACGCGTGCGAGAGGTCCCCCCTGTCGAGGGACTCGATGATTGTCTGGAGGGTATGGTAACTCTTCTCCCTCTGGTTGCGCGGCAGGGACTGGGTCGTCTCGATCTCGTCAACGGCAATGGCAAGGCCCCGGTACCCTGCACTCACAATGATCCTGATGAGCCCGCGGAGGAACGTGAACGCCGATGCCTCGTCGATATCACCCCGTATCCCGGCTTTCTGCTTGAAGTCCCGGCCCACGTTGGACTCGGCGCATATCCACCCGATGGCAGACTGGGCCGTCTGGAAATCGCCCGCGTTGCTGGAGCGGTAATAAGTCCGGAGTGCAGCCGCAAAAGAGCTGTTCAGTTCCGATATCCCGGCAAGGGCGGTCTCGATCTCGGCCATTGTGGCCTTTTCAAGGACGTCCTCGGGCAGGGTCTGGTCGCTCATCCTGAGGATCCTCTCTTCTATCCCAAAGAGCCACGTATCGATGATGGACTTGGGGGCGTGCTCCTCCTCCCGGGTCCGTAGTGTTGCACAGACCTGCTGGTACAGTCCCTTGAGCTTGTGCAGCGGTGCAGACGGAGAGACCACGACGTGTGCCGTGACAAACCTTTTTTCCCGCGCGATCTCCAGTGCGCGTGCCACGAGGAACGTCTTTCCGCTTCCATAGTCCCCGCGGATGAACTTGACGTCCCCGCCGCCCTGCGAGACGTAGTCCAGCTGCGCCCTTATGACACCCTCCTCCATCTCGAGTCCGACGGCGATCCGCTCGAGCCCGCTCGCAGGGACCGTCCCCCTCCTCAGGGCATTGATGATGTTCTGGCTCTCCAGTTTTTGCGGTCCCCCGAGGTCAGGTGTTTCTGTAGGCATAGATCTCCCCGTCCTTTCCCACCCCTCTCTTCTCTATGAGTACCAGTCCTTTACTTGAGGCTTTCTGCATGATGCGGTTGACCATCCCTGCGACCCGCCGCGTCCCGAGCAGGACCCGGAGCTCCCTCTCGCTTGCCTGGTGGCGATCCCTCATGAACTCGAGGATCTTTCTCTCGTTCTCGTCAAGGTCCAGCTCGAGGAGCGAGATGTCGGGAGGCTCCGGCACACCCGCCTCTCTGCCTTCCGGGTGCGGGAGGACAGGTATTTCGGAAAGTGACCTGTTCTTGCACTCCTCGATGACTGAGAGAAAGTCAGCCGGCCTGATATCTTTCGCACCCCTGGGAATGACATCCAGACCCTCGAGGCAGGACCGCTTGCAGGACATGCAATCCCCTTTTTCGAGGGATACAGATCCATGCAGGAGGCAGATTATGGCTAGGAGTTCCCTGCCCCTCGACGGGAGGAGATCGGAGAACCCTTCCATCCTGGCCTTCAGTCTCTCGAGGAGCCTCGGCATCCGCAGGAGGGCGCCACTCTCCCGGAGGGAGGACTCCACGATCTGGAGGAGGTCTGGGATCTTCCTGGCAGTTCCAGCCACGTAAATCATGACCTTTTCACACTCCCGTGTGTCGCCGGTCCGGTAACAGAACCAGGCATACGGAGGTCCGCCCTGTACCGAATCACTTCGATATGCCCGGTAATACCACGAACGCGCCTCTCTCAGGTCTCCTGCATCCTCGTAGAAACGGGCAACAGAAAGGAGCGAAAATGGATCGGTCCTGGCGGAGAGGGACGCAAGCAGGATGGCCTCAGCCTCCCGGAACGGGTGGTGGGTCTGTAAAAAAACCCTGAAACTCGCGAGGATATCCTGGATGAACCCTGGATCAGCCATGGAATCGAGCTCGCGTTCGAGCAGCTTCCTGTAGTGCCCCACCGCCGCTTCCCTCTCCTGCAGCAGGGCAAGGAGCTCGCATTCCATGAGGAGATGCTTCCCTTCCGCATTTTCGTCCAGCAGGAGCGGACCCAGTGCGGAAAGCGCCTTCTCGAAGTCCCCTTCGTCCTTCAAGAAGCCGGCATAGTCATACCGTACATCCCGATCCCCGGTCATCTCAACGAAACGGGGGTACTCTGCACGGGCCCTCTGACGGTCGGTCCGGACGAGGGCTTCCAGGTACTTCCGTGCAAAAAGCGGTTTTCCCGATCTCTCGAACAGTTCCCGGGAAGACTCTGCAGCCTGTCCGAACCTTCCGCACGCAAGAAGGATGGAGATATAGTCCTCGTCAATGGGCAGTCTCCCACCTGGGACGTGCTCCCACACGTCGAGTGCATCAGAAGGTCGGCCCGAGAGAAAGAGTGCACGGGCGAGGAGCCGGCCGTCGTCTGCCCTTCGGGAACTGGAGTAGAGGTGGGAGAAGACAGGTACTGCCCTGCCTGGATCCCCGGATCTCAGGACAAACGATGCAAAACACCGCAAAGCCTCGAGGTTTCCGGGGTCGAGCGCCACTGCCCGCGCATACTCTGCAAGGGCGCCGTCGTCGCCCTTCAGCTCCAGTATCCGGCCCAGGTAGCTGTGCACGTGCGATGCATCGGGGAGTGAATGGGAGAGGTCACGGAAGAATGCCTCGGCCTCCTCGAGCCTGCCCATGTGAAAGAGATTTGCAGCACACAAGACGGAGACCGAGGGATCATCGGCAAGCTGCTGCAGTTCCCTGCAGAGGGCATACGACCGTTCGTATTCACCGCTCTCGAACAGTGTGAATGCATCTTTCCTGCGGTTTTCGGCGGAAACCCTTGCCAGGACGCATCACCTCCCCATCCTGAGCCGTGCGAGGCTGCAGAGCATCCCGAGTCCATCCCTCCTCCTGACGCGTGAACTGCCCGTGTCGCGCCACGCAATGGGGTGCTCCATGATTCTGAAACCCCCACGATGCAGGCGCCAGAGGAGTTCTACATCGAATTCAAAGCCTGGAGAGACCATTTCTTTTATGACTGCGTCAATTGCTGATTTTTTAAATACTTTTGCACCGCACTGCGTATCTTTGAAAGGGAGACCGAAGAGGACCCTGACGATGACATTGAAGATGCGGCTCTCGATCCGGCGGAACAACCCCTGGGGCCTTTCGAGGAACGCACCCTTCACCCACCGCGACCCTATCACCCCATCTGCGCCGTCGATGAGGGAGAAAAGTTCCCGCATCTGGGAAAAGGACGTCGAGGCATCCGCATCCATGTAGCCGACAAGGGGTGCGGAGGCCATGCTAATTCCATCCCTTATGGCACTCCCCTTCCCCGTGCGCCCGGCGCGGTGCAGGCAGCGAACATTCATCCCGGGATGTGCACGTGCAAACTGCATGACGATCCGCGGAGTGGCATCGTCTCCATCGCACACGAAGATGAACTCGCCGTCCACCCCCTCGATCTGCGCGAGGAGACTGGTGATCCTTTCCGCCTCGTTGTAAGCCGGGATGACCAGCGTGAAGGGAGGCGTGGGAAGGTCAGGCATCTTACCGCTCAAGGGCAGTATCTCCTTTTCCCGTCAACTCTCCCTGGCTATTGTCCAGGGGAGCATACCCTGCGAGTTTCTTCATGCGTGACCGGCAAGGTGCTCTTTTAGTCCCGACCCGGGTCTATAGCGTTCTGCAATCTCGAGAGCATGTTGCCGGAGGCGCCTGTGCTCCTCGATGCATGCCCGGGGCGGAGGCGACCCGTGGAGCAGTGAGGACGTGTTTTCCGTTACCTGGATGAGCTCGGTTGCAATCACCGCCTGCAACCATGCCAGGTCTGCAAGCATCTCCTTCTCTTCCTTGTCCATATAGTAAAGTTGGCATCCGGACCGAATAATCATGGCGGGGAAAGTCCGCCAACGCACCACCAAGTATCTTCCCCCGTGGAGTTGTACCTGGTTTCCATGAACTACCTGGAACGTGTGCAAAAGGAGGGGAGAGATGCAAACCCCTTCTTTGGTCTCATGGGAATCACAGTGGAGGCAGTCGATTCTGAGAGGGCAGTGCTGCGCATGGTAGTCAGGCCAGACATGTTGAACGGCGAGGGTTGGCTCCAGGGCGGGATATTCTGCGCTCTCGCAGATGAAGCGATGGTCCTCGCGATATACCCGCGGCTATCTCCTGACGAGGCTATCGCGACTATCGCCGAGACGACGACATTCCAGGAAGGTGCAAAAGGGGGGATCCTCTTTGCTCTGGGATGGGTGGTCAGAAAGGGCAGGAGAGTGGTCTTCGCCGAGGGTGAGGTCAGGAGCGGTAGCGCCGGCGGAACAGTCCTCTCGCGAACTACGGCAACATTCATCGTGAGCAAGGTACCCGGGCGATGAACGGAGGGAACGGAAATGGGACTTGGGATCTCCCGGGGGTGAGTGGTATCTTCTCCCAGAATCGCCCCCGGTTCTCCAGCATGATAACTTGCACCATCCTCTGGTTCTCTTATCAGGATATGGCAACAAGTCAGTCTGCCCTTCCCTGGGAATTATGAACGCATACTACTTTTTCTCCGAACAAAACTTATGTACATGAAGGGTCGGGTGTCCCTGCATGGAATGGGGTAAAACCGGGATCCGCAGAAAACCGGCAAGACTCCTCCACCCTGTTAGGGATAACCCGTGGGAACAGGCCGGGAGAGGGGATCGATTGAAATTCATTTTTATAACCGGGGGGGTCATGAGTGGTCTGGGGAAGGGGATCACTGCTGCATCGGTTGGGCGGATACTCAAGAACAGGGGGTACGTGGTCACTGCGGTCAAGATAGACCCTTACCTGAACATCGATGCCGGGACGATGAACCCCGGCCAGCACGGGGAGGTATTCGTCCTTTCAGACGGGAGCGAAGTCGACCTCGACCTCGGGAACTACGAGCGGTTCCTCGACATCGACCTCACTGCCGCCCACAACATCACCACGGGAAAAGTGTACCGCACGGTGATCGAGAAGGAACGGCGCGGGGACTTTCTCGGGGAGACCGTCCAGATCATCCCGCACATCACTGACGAGATAAAGTCGTGCATCAGGACTGCTTCGGCAAAAGAGATCCGAGGGCAGCCTCCCGCGGAGATCTGCCTCGTCGAGATCGGGGGGACGGTCGGAGACATCGAGAGCATGCCGTTTCTCGAGGCGGTCAGGCAGATGAGGGGAGAACTGCCGCCCCAGGACACGGTCATCATACACGTGACGCTGATCCCCGAGGACACGATGGGCGACCTGAAGACCAAGCCGACGCAGCACTCGGTCAAGGCGCTGCGCGAGCTCGGTCTCCATGCCGATATCATCGTGGGCAGGAGCGAGCGGCCTATCGGGGCACATACGAAGAGAAAGATATCGGCGTTCTGTGACCTTCCCATAAATTGCGTCATCAGTGCGGCAACGGTCCCTGACATCTACCAGGTCCCCATGGAACTCGAGAAGGAGGGGCTTGCCGATGCCCTCACTGACCACCTGGGTCTCCAGAAGAGGCCCCCAGATACAGAATGGTACCGTCTCGTCAGCAGGGAATACACGCACAGGGTGAGCGTTGCGATAGTGAGCAAGTATGGCATAGAAGACGTCTACCTGAGCATCAAAGAGGCATTGAAGCACGCGGGACGGGCCCTCTCCACCGAAGTCGTCATCGTGTGGCTCGACGCGGAAAGGTACGACCCCGGTCAACTTGGAGACTTCGATGGAATCCTCGTGCCGGGAGGTTTCGGAAAACGCGGAATCGAGGGGAAGATCGGGGCGATCTCCTGGGCAAGGAAGAATAAGACGCCCTTCCTGGGACTGTGCCTCGGGTTCCAGATGGCGGTCGTTGAATATGCCCGCAATGTGATCGGGTGGGAAGATGCAACGAGCGCCGAGATGGGCGAGGGCAGGCACGTGATAGCTATCCTTCCTGAACAGCAGGATGTGATAAGGCTCGGGGGGACCATGCGCCTCGGGGATGCACCAATAACCCTTAAAAGAGGCACGCTGGCAGAAAAGATCTATGGGAAAAGTGAGATAACCGAAAGGCACCGGCACCGGTACGAGGTCAATCCCAGGTACATCCCGGACCTCGAGAAAGCTGGACTTGTCTTTTCCGGCTTCTGCGAGAACCGGATGGAGGTCCTGGAGATACCGGATCACCCCTTCTTCATGGCTACCCAGTTCCACCCGGAGTTCAGGTCGCGGCCTGCCCGGCCTTCGCCCCCGTTCCTCGGCTTCGTACGGGCATGTGCCACGAAGAACGGGGAACAAGCCGTCGGTATGGTGAAAGAATGATCGACCCCAAAAAATATATCGACGAGGCCGTGGAGGAGATCAGGAGGGAGGCAGGTGACCGCCGGGTAGTCATGGCCCTCTCGGGCGGTGTCGACAGTTCCGTCTGTGCTGCCCTTGCCGCCCGGGCTATCGGCGACCGTCTCGAACCGATATACGTCGACACGGGCCTGATGCGGAAAGGTGAGACAGAGCGCATATCGCAGGTGTTCGGGGGTCTGCACCTCCACGTCGTCCCGGCAGCCGACGAGTTCTTTGCAGCCCTGAAAGGAGTGGTGGACCCCGAAGAGAAACGCAAGGCCATCGGTGAACGATTCATACGCATCTTCGAGAGGGAAGCACGGAAGACAGGTGCACGCGCACTTCTCCAGGGGACGATCTACCCTGACAGGATCGAGAGCGAGGGCGGGATAAAGAGCCACCACAACGTGGGTGGCATGCCACTGGAGATCGAGTTCGAGAAGGTGATCGAGCCGCTCCGGGACCTTTACAAGGACGAGGTCCGGGTGCTGGCCGGGGCTCTCGGTCTCCCGCCGGAGGTCCAGCACCGCATGCCGTTTCCGGGACCTGGCCTCGCCGTCAGGGTGATCGGTGAAGTCACGCAGGAGCGTATCGATGTGGTGCGGGAGGCGAACTGGATCGTGGAGAGCGAGATCGTCGATCGGTTCAATCCATGGCAGTGTTTTGCAGCACTCGTCGGCCTCGGGACTGGGGTGAAGGGGGACAACAGGGTCCACGGGTGGATCGTTGCCGTGAGGGCCGTCAACTCGCGGGACGGGATGACCGCCGATCCAATCAGGCTCCCCTGGGAGGTGTTCGAACGAATAGCACTCCGCATCACGTCCGAGATACCCGACGTTGCAAGGGTGGTATACGATATAACGCCAAAGCCCCCGGCCACAATCGAGTACGAGTAGCCAGAAGAACTAAAAAGGGTTTAAGCAAGCCAAGGGAAACAATTCCTGATACAATGGAGAATCAAGGGGACTTCCGGGAACGCGACGCCCGATATTACATGCCTGCGTTCAGCAGGGAGATCATGATCGTCAGGGGGCAGGGTTCCAGGGTCTGGGACTCTGAAGGGAGAGAATACATCGACTGCGTGGCTGGGATCGCGGTTTGCAGCACGGGTCACTGCCACCCCGAGGTGACAGGGGCGATATGCGAGCAGGCAAGGAGGCTCATCCACTGCTCGAACCTGTACTACGTGCCCGGGCAGGCTGAACTCGCCGAGAAGCTCGTCCTCCGGACTGGGATGGCGAAGGCCTTCTTCTCGAACTCGGGGGCAGAAGCAAACGAGGGCGCAATAAAACTCGCCCGCCTTGCGACCGGGAGGAAGAGGTTCGTCGCCTTCACTCACGGTTTCCACGGCAGGACTATGGGGTCCCTTGCCGTGACACACAAGCCCGCGATCCGCGAGCCATTCCTCCCCCTCGAACCGGAATGCACTTTCGTCGAGTATGGCGACCTCGATGCGCTCCGTTTGGTAATGAGCAGTGATATTGCAGGCGTGTTCGTGGAGCCCATCCAGGGCGAGGCGGGTGTTATAACCCCCCCGGAAGGTTTCCTGGAGGGCATCAGGGAACTCTGCGATAGGCACGGCGCCCTGATGATCGTCGACGAAGTCCAGACGGGGATGGGGCGGACAGGGAAATGGCTTGCGATCCAGCACACCGGTGTCAGTCCCGATATCGTCACGCTCGCCAAGGGGATAGCAAGCGGCTTTCCCATGGGAGCGCTGCTTGCACGAGAGGGGCTCGAGTTCCGTAAGGGGGAGCATGGGAGCACCTTCGCTGGCGGGCCCCTTGCATGCGCCGCGGCTTTGGCGACGATTCGGGTCATCGAAGAGGTCATGCCTGACATACCGGCCAAGGCAGAGCTCTTCAGGAACGGCCTTTCCCGCTACAACCCCAGGGTGAGGGGGCTGATGGTCGGGATCACGGTCGGCGAGCGGTGCGGGGAGGTCCAGGAGGCGTGTGCAGAAAAGGGTGTCCTGGTGAACTGTGCAGCCGAGGGGAATATTCGGCTCGTGCCCCCGCTGGTCATCACGCCGGACGAGATAGGAACTGCCTGCAGGATCCTTAGGGAGGCACTCGCAGTGGGAAACAAGCCCTCCGTGACCCTGTCCTGAACGGGCTGCCCCCCCCTCTTCGAACGGTACAGCCGGAGTCCAGGCAAGGGAGGAGGGCTTGGGGCACTACTCCCCTGGAACTGTTTTTTCAGGCTTTCTTTGCGTTTTCGAACCGGGAACCGACTGTCTTCCAGTTGACGATGTCCCAGATGTTCTCCAGGTATTTTGCCCGGTCGTTCTTGTAGTCGATGTAGTAGGCGTGCTCCCAGACGTCCACCGCCATAAGGACGGGGAAGGCGGGGAAGACGTTCACGTTGTGCTTCTCTATCTGCATCACGAGGAGCCTCCCCGTCTTCCTGCAGTAGGACAGTGCTCCCCACCCTGAGCCTTCCACGCTGTTCGCGGCAGCAGAAAACTCTTTTTTGAACCTCTCGAAAGACCCAAAGTCTCTCTCTATCTGCTTTGCCAGTTCGCCGTCGGGAGCGCCGCCACCGCCCCTCCCGGAGGGGGCGAGGTTCTCCCAGTAGAGGGCGTGGAGGATGAACCCGCCGATGTGGAACGAGAGTTCCTTTGCCACTGCCTTCTGGTCGAGGTCACTGCCCTCCTTCCGTGACTTGTCCAATTTCTCGTAAAGAGCATTCGCTCCGTTGACATACCCCTGGTGGTGCTTTGTGTGGTGGATGCGCAGCTGTTCTTCCGAGATGCTCGGTGCGAGCTCACGGTAATCGTAAGGCAGTGCCGGGAGTGCATAGAGACGGTTCTGATCCATTTTTTCTACCTCTGTCAAGGGAGAGTTCTTCTGATGGAAAATATAAAGTAGTTCGCATCCAGTCACCCCCCACCGGTGAAGCGGACGATGCACCACCAGTGATTGGGTCGCCGGGAAAACCAAAAACAGAACACTGCATGTCCTGCACTGCGCTTTTAAGTTGGAAGAGCTTAGTAGTGGAAGGACAGAGGCGAGGGGCGAAATGACAGGAAAGCAGGGTTCCAGGTACGATTCGCTGGTCCGTGACTGTTACCGGAGCGGCGGTTATGTGTATGCCGCCCGCCCCCGGGATGCCACAGGGAAGATCGGGGTCACCCGGATAGCCCGGCTCGCGAGCAATGAGAACCCTGATCCGCCTTCCCCGCGTGCCATTGAGAGGGGAGAGGCGGCGCTTTGTGGCGCCAACCGCTATCCCGGTGACGAGGTGACAGATCTGGTCCGCGCATTGCAGGACCACCACGGCCCCTACCACTTCGTCACGGGGGTTGGGATGGACGGCATCATCGAGACGGTCCTCCGGGTCTTCGTGACCGCGGGGGACAGGATCGCAATATCCACTCCGACCTTCTCCTTCTATGGTATTGCAGCGATCGGCCAGGGCGCAGATATCATAACCATTCCGAGAGAGAGTGATTTTTCTGTCGATACCAGGCGTTTCGTCCGGGAGGCAGGGGATGCAAAAGTCTCGTTCCTCTGCTCTCCGAACAATCCGACGGGAACGGTGACCCCTGTATCGGAGGTTTCGGAGATACTGGAAGGGATATCCGGCATTCTCTTCCTCGACAATGCGTACGTGGAGTTCTGCAGCGAGGACTACCGTCCCCTCCTGAAGAAACATGGAAACCTCGTCATAGGCCGGACAATGTCGAAGGTGTTTTCCCTTGCAGGTCTCCGTGTCGGGTATGCATTCGTTCCCGAATGGCTGGTCCCCTTCTATATGCGGGCAATGACGCCTTTTGCCCTCAACTCTATCTCGGCATCTGCTGCAACCGGGGCGCTCGAGGATCGGGATCACGTTTCGAGAGCCAGGGAACGGGTGACAGGGCTTCGTGACCTCGTCTGCAGGGAGTGCAGGTACCCTGTCATCCCTTCGGGGGCGAACTTCGTGCTCGTGGATGTGGCGCCTCAAAGAGGCTGCGATGTTGCCTCCCAGCTCGCATCCCGGGGCGTCCTTGTCCGTTCCTGCGAAAGTTTCCCCGGTCTCGGCGACACTTTCATCCGCGTGAGCATCGGTGAGGAATGGGAGATGGAACTCTTTCTCAAAGAGATCAACCGCCTATGATGGCAGGTATCACCGGTACACCGGGGACAGGGAAGTCTACCGTGGGGAGGATCCTGTCTGCCCGGGGGTACCCGGTGACAGAGATTGCAGATACCACCGGCGGATACATTCTCGAGCATGACGGGGAGCGGGACACCCTTGTCATAGACGAGGAGCGCTGGGCAGCCGAGTTCCCGCACCTCGAGGGATTCGTTGTGGGGCACCTCGCGCACCTCCTCCCCTGTGACCTCGTTGTCGTCCTGCGTTGTGAACCGCCGGTCCTGGAGGAACGCCTGCGCAGGAGGGGATACAGCGATCCGAAGATCCGCGAGAACTGCGAGGCGGAAGCCCTCGACGTCATCCTCGTCGAGACGCTCGAAGGTCATTTCGCCGAGAGGGTCCTCGAGATCGATACAACGGCAATCGATCCTGTCACATGTGCAGACACGATCGAGCAGTTCGCGAGGGGAGAAATCCCCCCCTCGTTCGGGAGTATCGACTGGTCGCGGTACCTGGGAGGCTATGAGTGACGCTCGAGTTCCTGCGCCCCCACATGTCCAGGATCATGGACCCCCTGATATCGGTCTCGAGGAAGGCGGGGATCTCTCCGAATACCCTCACTGTCCTCGCCCTTCTCACGGCCGCGGTAGCCGGGGCGTTTTACTGGCTTGGCAATGTCCTCGCCGGGACGATTTTCGTAGCTTTCAATGCCATCTTCGATGGACTCGACGGTGCACTCGCGCGGGCAGAGGAGAAGGAGAGCACCAGGGGGGACTTTCTCGACCATGTCATCGACAGGTACGCTGATATCCTCATCATCACCGGTATCTTCGCCGGGGGTGCTGCAGGGTG
>JAKPSJ010000107.1 GCA_029555345.1 Methanobacteriota archaeon
ATGTGCTTCCATTCAATGACAAGGTCTCGTCTCATGGATATCATCCTCTCCTTCGCACGCACGCTGTCCATCCCCGGCCGCCGCTGCACCGAGGCATGGGTCGGATTCGAGGATCCGTGCGAGTTCCCTCGTGAATGCCCGGAGTGCAGGCGGCCCTGGGTCCGACCTCCTGTAGTACATCCAGAGTCCATCGCGGCGGGATGTCACCAGGCCGGCATTGCGAAGGACGCCGAGGTGCCGGGAGACCTTTGTCTGCGTGGTCCCGAGGGCAGCCTGGATGTGGCAGACACAGAGCTCCCCCTGGCCGAGGAGGAGGTAGATCCGGAGCCTGGTCTCGTCAGAGAGCGCCTTGAAGATGGTTGCATACCGGGAGATTCCCACTGCCTTTCCCAGGACTGCACGCTCCTTCATAGCCATACCTCGTCGCCGGGCCCGGATAAACTCATGGATTCTCACCCGAAGAACCCTGCCGTCTGCAGGAGCTGCAGGACGATGCCAGGGCGCCGAAGAATGCACCCAGCGTCGCCCCGGTCACCCTGTGCTGCGAGGAGAGCAGGCGCCGTATCGTCTCTTCGGGGACGTATTCCTGGATGAGTCCCACGACGAAGCCGATCGCGATGAAGAGCACGACCAGTTCCGCGGTTATCGTGAGGAAATACTGCCCTGCCATGGAGAGGTCGTTGATGGCGGCCATTTTAATATTCGAATATCCGGTTTTATAAATATTTATGTATTATTTTCCTGACACCTCATGGCTCATGCATATCACTTCGATTCCAAAATATTATGGTGGAAAGAGAAAAACCATATTGATTCCATGGTACCCTGCAAACCTACTGACACGATACGTCACACACTCTCTCCCCTCGTCCGGCACCCTGCGTTCCTCGGTGCAGTGATAGGAGTCCTCGCAGCATTTTCCCAGGCCCTCCTTATCAGTGCCGGCGGTCCCGAAGCCTACGGGTTCTGCGTCGCGTGCCACACCCGCGACCTCGTGAACGGTCTTTCCAATATCCTCGCAGGGACAAACCTGGCCCTCGCCCCCATCTCGAAGAATGCCGTCCTCCCGGTGATGAGTGTTGTCGGCGTCCTGATAGGCGCATACCTCTCCGCACGCGTGAACAGGGAGCATAAATCCAAGGAGGGGTCTCCGCGTGACTACTTCGCCTATTTCCTGGGAGGTTTTCTCGTCCTCGAGCTCGCGATGATCTTCGGGGGGTGCCCCTACCGTGCGGCACTCCGGACAGGGTACGGGGATATCTTCGCGCTGCTCTTCATCGTGACGATGGCCCTCGGGGTCATCGCGGGAACGGTCCTCGCGCAGAAAAGGGCTGAAAAGGAGGATGCCTGATGGCGACCGGGATCCTGGCCGCGGAAATCGCGATCTACGCGGTCCCGCCGGTCACGCTCCTCCTCGGGATCCTGATCGGGTACCTCGCACAGCGTTCCGGTTTCTGCTCCATCGGGGGTTTCCGTGACTATTTCCTCTTCCGCCACACGAGGTTACTCTCGGGGTACCTGGCACTCATCGTCTTTTCGTTCCTCGGGTACCTCCTCTTCTGGATCCTGACCCCCGCGGCAATGGAGCACTTCTTCTGGGCCTTCGAAGGCGACCCGTCGAGCCCGGTTCCGGGGGCTCCGGCAGGGCTGGCTCCGGCGGCGTACCTCCTTTTTTCCGTTGTACCCGGCTTCCTGGTCGGGTTGATCTGCGTTCTCCTCGGCGGGTGCCCCATCCGCCAGACGGTCATGGCATCCGAGGGGAACAGAAAATCGGCCTTCTTCCTGCTCGGGATGTGTGTCGGCTCACCTGTCTTTGCAGCGTTCGTCTCCAGATGGATCGTTCTCCTGATGAAAACCCTCGGACTGGGGGCCTGATACCCGGTGTTCTCCTCGACGTTCCTCTTCTGCGACCATCTCACAGGGGAACGCGCTAGTTGGCTCGCGGCGGTGATCGGTGCAGCGGTGGGCCGGTGCCCTGCCGGGAACCCGGGACGCGTGAATATTTTTCTCACGGGGGACGCCCTCTTCAGCCTCGTGGATGCACGGGCGCGCCCCGCCTGGGCAGCACTGTCCGGCCTGCCATCCGTCCAGGTCATCGCGGATGCCGATGAACTCCGTCTGCAAGGACTCTCTCTTCCCGGCTCGACCTGGACCCCGGGTGCCCGGGTCACGGGGACCGGAGACCGGGGGTCCTTCTGGGGGGAACTCGTCTCGACCCTCGAGAGGGAGTGGGGAGGGACGAAGACCGCTGCCTTTCTCCTCTGCAGCTCCCCCTACATGAGCAGGGTGCCGGTCTACATGCTCCGGTTCCTCGCGCAGGCGGTCGAGGCAGGGCTGCACCCCGAACTCTACTGCTACCTCGACGGAGTCCACACCCTGCACGACGGCCAGCGCCCCTCGGAGTTCGAGAACATCGGGAGAGGAGTTTCCGCTCTCGCCGGAACGGCTGTCCATTCCTGCCGCGATCCATGGTTCGCTGCATGTTCGCGTTGTGCGACTGCGAGGGGGTACTACCAGATGAACCCTGGGACCGGTTTCTGCGAACCGGCGTCATGCATCCAGGATATCGCGATCCGGAACCTGAAAGAGATCCTCGCCCGGTTTCCAGATCGTCACCCGGTCGCCTCGCACGCGAGTGGCGAGTCGGTCCCCACGGAAAATGAGAAGGAGGGTGCCCCACACTTGGTCGTGTTCATCACGAACCCTCCGTACGGCACCGAGTGGACATTCGGCGGCATATCCCTTGCCATTGCCGCAGCCGCGGAGGGGATACCGACGAGGGTCGTCTTCATCGAGGACGGCGTGTACGCCCTCTACGGGACCCACGAAGTGCCCGAAAACGATCGCATATTCAACATCCAGGAGATGATCGAGGCCACGACCGATATCGATGGGCTCTCCTACTTCGTGCATGCCCCCTCGCTCGATGATCGTGGCATCGATAGAAAGGGAGGATTTCCCGCTGCAAAGAGGGTCACGAACGAGGAATTGAGCAGCATCCTCTTCTCGGCAAAGGATGGATCGACCCCTGCACCTGCCATGCGGGTGCTGTTCTTCTGAATGGAGAGTGATACCATGGAGGCCAACGACGCAAAGGATTTCACCGAACTCACCTGCACGAACCTGATGATCAGGCTGAAGATCCTGCTGAACAAGGTCTCGCAGGGGGATGTCGTGACATTCTATGCGACCCGGGAACAGGTTGACAACACGTGCTCACCCTTTTCGCGCCAGGGGTACCAGGTCTCGTGGACCCAAACTGCCGAGAACAGGTACCTGGTTCGCATCGGGAGGTGAGAGAGCCTTTTTTGCGGGATCGATGCGGGAGGCCTCGAAGCATGTCCTATCGCACGTCTTCCGTGCAATATCTGATTCAGTGTTCCGGGCATGATCCCAGGGCCGGTCCGCTGGCAGCAAATTTCCGAACATGGAAATGAGGAACTCCCTATAATACCGAATCAGCCAAAGGCCTATGGGGTGGGCCGGAGAAAGAGGGAGGCATGAATGTTGTCGCCTTCCTCTACGCCGAGTTCAGGCGGCTGGAAGAGGAACTCAAATCATTCCAGGGAATGAGGAGATGGGATGAAAAAACACGACGCTATTACTCGATGCTGAAAAGGATGTTCCAGGGCCGGAAATGATCCTCTTGGCAGATCCCTCTCGTCAATCGTGTGGTGCTCCTGCATTTCCCGCATCGTCTGCCTCCCCGGCGGTGCGGAACAGACCTTCGAGACTTTCGATCCTGTCGGGAGCTCCCATGACAATCACTTCGTCGCCGGGCTGGAGATCCATCTCTCCCGAAGGGTTCTCTATGACCTGCTGCTGCCGCTTGACAGCGAGGACGGAAACCGCATACCTTCTCCTTATATCCAGATCCGCGAGGGTTCTCCCGCATACCGCCGATCCCTGCTCCACGAGGAGTGTGCACATCGCCAGGTTCGGGAGGTTCAACTGGAGATCGGAGAAGTCTGCCGTGAGAGTGGATGGACTGCGGAGCATATCGTAGGTGCCTGCCCGGACCTCCTCGACGTAACGGTCGATGACCGCTTCCGGGACCATGTATTTCTTGAGTACGCGTGTGAATATCTCCACCGAGGTCTCTAAATCTTCTGAAATGACTTCGTCGGCTCCCATATTTTTGAGTTGCGTGACATCGGCAAGGAAACGGGTGCGGACGAGGATGAAGAGTCCTGGGTTCATCTGACGGGCGAGGCGCGTGATCGCCCGGGTCGAGACCGGGTCGTTGATGACGATCACGAGGATCCGGGCCTGCTCGATGTTTGCATGCGTGAGGATCGTGGAATTCGTTGCATCGCCGAAGAAGATATTTTCGCCGGCTTCCCGCTCCCTCCTCACAGTCTCCGGGTTCATTTCGATCACCACGTGGGGGACCCCGCCGACCCGCGCTGCCTTGGCAAGGATCCTCCCGTTGAGGCCATATCCGACAATGATCAGGTGGTCCTTTATCGGTGGAGCACCCGGGAGCGTCTCTGTCTCGCACCCGGCTTTGAACCTGCCTCCAAACGGCAGGCGACAGAAGAAATCGGCAGTCTTCGGACCGGACATCATGGCAAACGGGGTGAGCGACATGGTCAGGAGGGTCACTGCAAGGAAGATCTGCTCGCTATCCGGGGTGAAGAGCCCGTACTCCACCCCGGGGATCGAGAGGACGAATGCAAATTCACCGATGTTCGCCAATGCCAGCCCTGAAAGGACCGATGTCCGCAGTGACTGGCCGATAGCAAGTGCGGAACCGCCAGCGATCACTGCTTTCATGACAATGATTCCGACGGCGATGGCCAGGATAAGGAGCGGCTCCCGGATAACGAACCCTACGTTGAGGAGCATGCCGATCGAAATGAAGAAGAAGCTGGTGAAGATGTCACGGAAGGGAACGATGCTCGCGAACGCCTGGTGGAAATAATCGGACCCCGAGAGGGTGAGCCCTGCGAGGAACGCACCGATTGCCAGCGAGAGACCGAGGCTTGCCGTGATATAGGTGATGACGAAGCAGATCAGGAGGATGCTCATCAGGAAGATCTCGGGGCTCCTGGTAACAGTGACCCGGTTCATGAACCGGGGTATGACATACACGGCGATGGCCAGGACAGCGGCGAAGAGGACGACCAGGGTAACCCCGAGCTGGAGGAAGGCACGAAAAATATCTGTCGCCTCCCCGGCAAGGATGGGGAGGGCAATGAGCATGGGTATGGTGACGATGTCCTGGAAAATGGAGACGCCGAGCGTGACCCGGGCCTGGGGGCTTTCGATCTCGGCACGGTCCTGGTAAATCTTCAATGCGATCGCCGTGCTGCTATGACAGACGAGGAAGCCGAAAAAAAGGGCATTTGGGATTGCTATGCCGAAGAGGCAGGAGATCGCCATCGTGGCAACGATGGTGAGGAGAACTTGCAGGCTCCCTCCCACCAGTACAATCTTTCGCATATCGTAAAGGGTCCGGAACGAAAACTGCATCCCGATTGTGAAGAGGAGGAAAATAATCCCTATCTCCGAGAGGACATCGATGAATTCCGTCTCCTGGATGAACCTGAGCCCATAGGGGCCGATGAGGATTCCCGTCAGGATGAAACCCACGATCCCCGATATCTTGAACCGGTTACCTATTGCGACGATGACAATCGCGAAAGCGAAGATGATGGCGATATTGTAGAGGTATGCGGTAATCATGGGTTGATCTTCATTTCTTGTTCATCGGGGAAATGATTAATGATTACAAATATCCTCGCAGAGAACGGAGGGCAGACAGGACACAGTCATGATCTTCACTGGATCTGTGACAGTCTCGATCGGTGCAGCCGCAACTCTTCCAAACCCCTGCTGTGTCCGGCGAGTCGATACCAGTGCCAGCCCTTGCTGCAAGAGAAACACCGTGGGTCTTTCCACCCCCATGGCAAGGGGGATGAATCATTCTCTGTAACTGTTTATCCTCCCTTCGAGTAAAAACAAATTTTCCTGTGTCCTGGTTATTTCTCCAGTGCAGGGTCTTTCAAAGTGAACTTTTGTTCGATACCGATAGATTGCATCCAAATTGTTAATCGAGCGTTCTTTTCTCGTGCCTTTTTTCAAAGCGATCGAAAGGTCGGGCGACAATGAATCAATACGGGCATTGCCTATACACCCGGGGGATGCCCTTCCTCACCGGGATAGAAGGGGCATTCCATCTTCCTGCATTCCCGGTTCAGATCGCTGAACTCGCAGGCAACCCCCTGCCCGGTGGGAAGGACAACCCCCCATTCTTCGTTGACGAAGGAGGAGGCGGCGAGAATGGCAATGTAGGTGTTTCTCTTGCAGCACCGTGGTCCGCCGGCGAGGGCGATCTCGTGGAGGCTCCGGGCCGTCACCAGGTTGGAGAGCATCCACTCTTTCCTGGAGAGGGGTGTGGCTCCGGATATGATGCTCACGAAGATACCTGTCCCGATTGCTGCTCCGCATGCTCCGAGAGTCCCGCACGATCCTCCTTTCACCTGGCCTGCCCGCTCCCGGGCCTTCTTCAGCCATCCTCCCAGTGCGTCGTGCTTCCCGGCAATAAGAGAATAACTCGCAAGGAGTACCGCCGGGACGAGGAAGTGGTGCTCGGGTCCGTGCATTTTTATCGCTGGTTGTCGCATCAGGGAGATCGCGAGGAGCAGGGGATCGGCGACACGCGTCTCGAGGCAGGTCTTCTCGATGAGGTCTTCCGCAGGGAGCCGGTGGCAGTCATCGCAGACGAAGTGTCCGCCGGCACATCTCACGGAGGTAGCGTGCACTCTGCCACAGAGGGAACAGGCAATCTCTTCGGGTGAATCCAGGTAGACGAGGTCCTTCCCGCACACCAGGCAGCCGCTTTTCATACTCACAAATAATCACCCCTTTTTCCTTGAAATTCCTGAAGGGAGATAAGAGTATGGATACGGCAATGTGTTGAACAAAGACTTTCCACAGGGTGTGCAAGGGTGCCTGTCTCGGATAAATTCATGGACCTGCCTGAACTGTGATATATTGCCGCATTTTGCGGGCGATTGTTCACGAATCGATTTTTGTTTCGCTGCACTCCCGGGATCACAGTCTGCTCAATTTGCAAGAGGATGATGGCAGGGTGTGGCAGGATAGATCCGACACGTCGTCGATCCACACAGGATTACCGTTTCACGACAATTGGTACTGGTCCCTGGATCACTGAGTTCGTATTGTTTCCACATTGAGACTTGATATACAACGTTATCGGTATTATTATCCGGTCGCAGTGAGAGATGCCAGGGGACATCACGGTCAGGTGGCACGATAAAGACAAGACATCTCGTTGCAATCACCCCACTGCCAGTGGCACGAGTTTCATCGAGGTTGCCATGGAGGTTATGATTAAGTCCTCTCCGGACCACGGCGCTTTGGAAGGAAAAAACGACCGGGGCTGCCTGTTAATCGACGCATACGCACGTGATGCATGCCACCGTGCGACCGGGCCAAATCCTTGGGATTCCACCCATTTTTCGATTCCCACTTCACTCCGCACGGGTTCACTTTCTCGTATACAACCAGGAAGTTATGCGGGGTGCAACGCATGGATTGGTGTACTAATAAACTATATTTTTTTAACATACGGAAAAAATTAATAAAAGATATATAACGTCTCTCTCCTACATAGTGGTGCATGGTGACATCATGAAGAAAAATACATTCCTTGCATGCACCCTTGCCGTCCTTCTTGTTGCTGCGCTCCTGGTAGCCGGCTGCACGGGTACAGTCCCGCCGTCCGAAAGTCCGAAAACAACCCTGACTGTCTTTGCCGCAGCCTCCCTGACAGGAGCGCTCTCCGATATCGGGGAGGCATACGAGAAACTCCACCCCGATGTCAAGGTGGACCTCGTGTTCGACGGGTCCCAGGCCCTTAGAACCCAGATCGAACAGGGGGCCAAAGCCGATATCTTCGTCTCGGCGAGTGTAGACCACATGAAAGCGCTCCAGAACCAGGGACTGATCGCCAACGAGACCGTCGTCAATTTCCTCGAGAACCGCATAGCGGTGATCACGCCGGCAGACAACCCCGCGGGTATCACGACCCTGGCCGACCTGGCCCGCCCGGGAATAAAGCTGGTCATCGGGACAAAGGATGTGCCTTTCGGTTCGTATACCAGGCAGGTGCTCGACAAGATGGCAGCCGACCCGCAGTACGGACAGGCCTACAAGGACGCAGTGATGGCCAATGTCATCTCCGAGGAGACTGTGGTAATTTTCGTTGTGCCGAAACTCGTGCTCGGGGAAGCGGATGCAGCCTTCGTCTACAAATCGGATGTGAAGCCCGGGGACAAGGACAAAGTCCATCGGATCGAGATTCCGGCGGAGTACAACGTGGTTGCCAGGTACCCGCTGGGCATACTTGCAGAATCGCCACGGAAAGAAGCCGCAGCTGAGTTCATCAGGTTTGTCACCGGACCAGAGGGCGGTGCCATTATGAGAGGATATGGATTCGACCCAGTCGCGCCAGCATCGTAGGTCGACCTGGCAGAACATAGTGGACTGGACCGGGAAGAGGCGACTCCTCCTGGTCCTGACCCCACTCATTCTGCTGTTCCTGCTCTTCCTCGTCATACCCATAGTCTCCCTGTTCCTGCGAATCACCCCTGAGGCATTTTTCGAATCTCTCGCGAACCCCGTTGTCATCGATGCACTGATCCTCTCTCTCGGTACGGCGACCGTAAGCACCTGCATCGTGATCCTCATGGGAACACCGCTCTCCTATCTCAATGCCCGGGCAACATACCGCGGGAAAGAGATCGTGGATACGCTTGTCGACCTCCCCATCGTGATGCCCCCGGCAGTGGCCGGCATCGCCCTGCTGATGGCCTTCGGGCGGCGGGGGGTTATCGGGAGGTACCTGGACATGTGGGGCGTTCAGGTCGCGTTCACCACATTTGCCGTGATCCTGGCACAGGTCTTCGTGGCCTCGCCGTTCTTCATCCGGCAGGCACGAGCCAGTTTCGAAGCGGTGGACCGGACCTACGAGGATGCTGCACGCACGCTCGGTGCAGGCCGCCTCCGCGTCTTCTTCCGGGTCACGGTCCCCCTCGCATGGGCAGGGCTGGTCTCTGGCGCCATCCTCACCTTCGCCCGCGCCCTAGGGGAATTCGGGGCGACCATCATGTTTGCCGGCAACTTCCAGGGCAGGACCCAGACCATGCCCCTTGCCATTTACACGACCATGCAGGGTGACCTCAACGATGCCATCAGTCTCGCCATCATCCTGGTCATCATCTCGTTTGCCGTGATCCTCCTCGTCAAGTACATCACCCGGAGGACGTTCCGGTGCTGACGGTCGATGTCGCAAAACGCCTCCGGGACTTCACCCTGGAGGCCGCACTCGAGGTCAAGAAAGGGGAGGTCCTGGTACTGATCGGAGAAAACGGCGCAGGGAAGTCGACGGTACTGAACTTGATCTCGGGGCTGCTCACCCCGGACCGAGGGACAATGACGCTCGATGGCCAGGTGCTGTTCTCGGATCGCGAGCGGATCAATGTCCCGCCGGAAAAAAGGAACATCGGGCACCTATTCCAGTCGTACGCCCTCTTCCCCCACCTCACTGTCTACGAGAACGTGGCCTTCGGTCTCCGGTGCCGGAAGATGCCAGAAGAGGCTGTTGCATCGAGGGTCATGAGCCGCCTGGAAGAGATGGACATGGTCGCCTTGTCCCGGGAGCCTGCCGGCTCCCTCTCGGGAGGGCAGCCCAACGGGTCGCCCTCGCCCGGGCGCTCGTCCTCGAGCCCGATCTCCTGTTGCTCGACGAACCCCTGGCTGCACTCGATGTCAAGTCCAGGGCATCTATCCGGAAAGAACTGAAAGAATCGATCGCCGCCGCTGGGATTCCGGCTATCATCGTCACCCACCATTTCCAGGATGCCATGGTGTTCGGGAACCAGGTCTGCCTCATGGAGAACGGTAGAATTACCTTGAGAGGATTGCCGGACGACCTGATGAAGAAGCGGGAAAATAGTTTCATTTCAAGTTTCTTCTGCCACTGCGAGTCGTGAAGGAAGAGGGGCCCTGTTCGCTTTTTTGGATTTCGCGAAGGGATTTACGGGATTATTCCCCTCTCCGTCATTTCGAGTGGGTGAATGGAACTCCAGCTTACCACGCCTGGAAGAGATCCCGGCGATGAAGTTATTGGGGTTCTCGTGTCCTCCCCCAGTACCTTTCAAGGCTTCTGGATGTTCATTGCCTGGCTGCATATTTGACTCTGGGTCCATGCAATGAGCGTGCCGTTCCTGGTTTTGCCTGTCCTGGACCGCCGCCGGGACGCCCTTCGGGGACGGCGGCGTCTCTCTTGTCCATGGAGTGTGGGGGCAGCAGCCCCCACTCGTACTCGATGACCCACATAAAAAAGCGAAGTGCCATTTCCCCTGTTCTCGGCTTGCATTGATCTGGCTCGCCCCCGGCGGACCACCCCGGGTGCCGGTGTGGATCGATCGACCGCTGGCGAGAGATCGCTCCCTCGGGCTCTAATCGAACCGGGTTGCCAGGAGGGCGTCAAGATATTCGGAGGGGTACGCTCCACGCACCGGGTTGAACCAGACCTCGATGCATTTTTCGCCAACGAGGGCATGGATCTCGAGGAGACCATATTTATGGATGATATGCACCAGCCCTGCCGGGGTGTCCCTGGTATACAGATCCTCGTCCCCCAGGAACTCCCGGATATCGTCAGGGGTGACCGGGCGTGGCAGCCGGTAGACCCGGAGTTCCCACCCTGGATAAGGAGGGACCGGTTCAGAGAACGGGCATGGCATGGCTTTCGATCGCTCGACATCTCTCCCTCCCCGGGAGAAAGACGGGATACTCAGGTTATTTATGGGAGATGCAGCAGATAGGGTTATCTCTATTTCTTTGCATAGAAACTGGTGTGCACCATGGATGGACAGGACACACGTTCTGCATTTACGAGTCTTTTTCGAATGGAAAATGCATTCGCAGTATCCTTAGGGGAGGTCTGTGATATCGGGGTACCATGTCCATTTTGTTCGAACCAGGCAGAAGGTTTTCGGGAGAGATAAGGTGAAGGAAATGGGTTATGAGAGGGGCGAACCGTCGCGGATCGTGATAGAATGGCGCCACGTGGACTGGGGAGACCTCCAATGTGGCCGCTGTTCTGATACAGGGACAAATCTCTGGAACGTTATTGTAGAACTGTCACAAGGGAACCTGCTCGATGAGGTGGAACTGGAAGTTCAGAATACACTTCTCCCCATGGATCGTATCGCTGAATCAAACACCCTGCTGATAAACGGGATACCGATTGAGCACATTATTGGTGCAGACATCACCTCCACGGACTGCCAGGAATGCTCGGATTTCACTGGGGAGCCCATCGTCTGCCAGGCTGCCGAAGCCGAAAGAGATATTTTCGAGGCAATACCGCAAGAGGTGCTGCGTGCAGCAATCCTGAAGGCCCTGAAGCGACAGCAATAGGTCCCGGCGGGCAGGTAGTGGATAGGTCAGACCTCCCTCTTACCTTCTTTATCTGAACCTGCCAAATCAGAAAACCAATGAATTTCCAGCCTTTATTTATCTTTAACTCCCCCTTCAACTAAGGATCAGCCTGCAGCTTGGAATGTCGGCTGCAATGATACTCGGGACGTTCGATCGGTATTTATGCAAGGTCGTATGAAGGTTTGACAATGGACCCCTTACAACACACGAAGCTTGGGTATGCGAAAGATCTGCCGATGGGGGATATGAAAGTGGTGAAGGCCGGTGACCGGGAGATCCTTCTCGTAAAACTCGAGGCCGGGATTTACGCCCTGGATAATTTTTGTACCCATGGCGGGTGCAGGCTTGGCTATGGCAAACTCGAAGGAGAGACCATCCGCTGTTTATGCCATGGTTCGGTCTTTAATGTAAGAACAGGTGAAGTGCTGGGTGGACCTGCAACGAGACCGCAACCTACCTACAATGTCATCCTCGAGGACGGCGAGGTTACCCTTGCCCCCTGACTCCCCCATACGTCATGCCGGGTAACCGGTCGGCCGGGTCATTGGAAAATGGGACAGAAAAATCATGCATCATTCGTACCCGGAATGGCATTTTCCCTGCAGGGGGTTGCGGATAGGATCGCAGGGGACGTGTGCTACCGTGCGTTCCAGATCTCGAACCGGCAGAGGTTGCTCCCGGTCGCGTAGCAGTTCTTCTCGATGGCCTCCCGGGCCTCGCCGAAATGTGAGGAAAAGAGGGCGGAGAGGACACCTGCGCCAAAGGAACACTCGGGCTTCCCTGTCAGGGGAAGGGCCATGCACTCGAAGCAGTCACGGATGACGATGGTGAACGGGTCTTCGCGCTCGAGATCCATCTTTCCGAGGCCGAAGTTCACCCAGAACTGCGAGATGCTGGAGAAAAATGCAGGGGTGTCATCCTCCTGGACCCGCGGGTAAATTGCCCTTCCCACCCGGCGCCCGGCCTGGGACAGGATGGGGTGGATCTCGATCCCCTCCGCTATCAGGCTCACGCGGAGGGTAGTGAGGATGAAACTGAAGACATCACGGGTCGTTGCATTGGCGGGGAGCTTTTCAGGAAAAAACTGGTCGACCCATTTCATGTCGCGGTCGAGAGCAACGGTCCGCAGGAGTATCTTCCCTTTCAGGGAGAATAGCCGGCGCCTTGCATCTGCAGGGTCCGGGCGTGAGATGGTGATGCCTGCCTCGGTCAGTGCGTTGAGGTGCGCAGAGATGGTTGACTTCGCCCTCCCGGAACGGCTCACGATATCCTCGAAGTCCATCTCTCCACCAGCGAGCATCTCGATGATCTTCACCTTGAGTGGGCTGTCGATGGCTTTCAATCCCCGTTTGCATGCACAGATCTGGATGAAATGCTGCTCCTTGTCAGGCTCAAATCTGTTATAGACCACTGGGTACCTCCGCTCCAATGAGAATGGTTCCAAAAAGTATAAATATATATGGTTCGTATAGAGTAAAACGTTCGTATAATATCGAACAATCACCTCCGGTGGCCAGAACTCCTGGGTCACGGGGGTGTTCATGCCAGGAAAGCTGCCCCGGGTCAGGGGCGGGATGACCCTGGTGCGGAAGGGTAGACGAATACAGGAAAACAAGGAGATAAATGCAATGACACTGGCATCAACCCCGGCCCAGTCAGGCGGGGTCGAGGTGAGGGGGCAGGCAATCAGCATCGAATGCCTTCCTTCATCTGCGAGGGCAGTTTACATGCTGCTCTTGGACGGCAAGGAGCGGACTCTCAACGATATCATCGGGCGGGTGGCGTTCTCACCACGCACTATACGCAATGCACTGTCACGTCTGCGCGAGAGCGGACTCATCATCGCCAAGTTCAACTTCAGGGATGCACGAAAACCCCTTTACAGGTTGAAGACCGTATAACAACGCCCTTTTTGTGCTCACACGAGTGGGTGATCAGGGGAAAACCATTTTTTCCCTGGAGAATGGAGGGTGGATCCCGGAAAGATCCGGGAACAGTTTTCTCTTCCCGTTGTCCCTATGGAACGGGAACGTCTCTTCCAGGATACATGGATCGGGATGGCGGGGGGTTCCCCACCGGCTGCCAGGCGTCTAGGCCTCTACATTGAAGAAGACACGGATGAGGACTCCGACGAGGAACGAGAAGCCGGCAATCCCGAGAGAGAGGGCTGTCATCTCCGCGAACCTCCTCCCGAACGGGAGGTCGAGGGTCACCGACGTATATCCCGAAAACCCGAGGATGACCAGGATGGCACAGGCCAGTGTCATCAGGAAGGCGAGGAAGGGGTTCTCGACCAGGACGAACGGCAGGACGAGGACGAGGACGGTGAAGATGTATGCTATACCCGTATAGAGTGCCGCCTTTTTCGGGTCCGGCACACTGCGATCTGACTTCTGGGAGATGTATTCTGATGCCGCCATCGAGAGGGCGGCCGCAACCCCCATGATACTCCCGACAGCGGCAATCACGCGGGAGTCCTGGAGTGCAAACGTAAAACCGGCGAGGCTGCCCGTGAATTCGACGAGTGCATCGTTCAGACCGAGGACGACCGACCCCACGTAACGGAGCCGTTCCTCCGAGAGCATGGCGACGATCGCTTTCTCGTGCTGTTCCTCGTCCCTGATGACCTCTTCGATCCCGGGGACGAGACTGGACACTGCACGGTATGTCGCGATCGTACTGCCCTCCCCCTTTTCCATCATCTTGATGGCAAACGTGATCCCGAGGAGCCTGGCGAGGATGACATACCACCACGTGCGGAGGTGGTCCGGCCCTTTCTCCTCTCCCGTGTACCCCTGCCATATCCGCGAATGTGCCAGTTCCTCGCTGGCCATCTCTCCCAGGACGCCAGCGTTCTTTTCGTCCCGCACTATCGCCGCAAGCCTCTGGTAGATATGGTACTCTGTCACTTCGTTTTTCTGGAACGATCCGATCGTCTTCAGCAGGTCAGGAGGAAGTTCCTGCTCCCCTCTCCCTGCAGGGATGGTAGTCCCTCCCTGTTTTTCCATGTTCATTCCTGGCTCCACCTGCCCGGGCCTGCGACAGGTTTCTGCAGAGAACCTCCATTCCAATCATGGGACGAAAGGGATGAAAAGGCTCTCCTCCTGTCGAAAAGCAAATCGGTATTTTTTAGAGTTTTGGAATACCCTTCCCTTCACTCGCGATGGGGGGTCAGGTGCCCGGGGGCATATCGCTGAAGGGGCGCAGGAGCACTTCGTGGGGGAGGCCGGAGAGGGCAATCGCTGCGAGTGCACCGATCCTCCCCTGCCCCCCGAAGATCTCGACGCCGTTTTCTGCAGCTGCCCGGTCCGCCTCCTCCGGTTCTATCACTTCGCTCCGGGCTCTCTTTCCGAAGACCCGCAAATCCTTCGGGAGAGAAAAACCCCGCCGGAACGCAATTCCCCAATCGGGGGAGAGGGACTCGTCCTGGATGAAGAGGAGCGCCCTGTCCCGGACACTCTCGTACCTTTCGGAGGGAATCGCGACCTCGATGTAGCTGCACGAGTTGCCGGCCGTCTTTTTTGGGATGGCGGGGTTGAGCATCGCGACATGGTGGCTGATGGGGAGCACGCCTCTCATGGTCTCGAGGTGCTGGAGGAGAGCGAGGGCGAGTGCGAACGTGGCGCCGCCCTCGTGCGAGTCCGTGTCATCGAGACCGATGACAAGGTGGGTGAGGGCTCGAGTCCTCACGCTCCCTTCCACAACCCCTCCGCTCTTCTGGAGGCTCACATCGCACACGCCTTCAGCCTTCGCCATCATGTCGGTGAGGGAGTATGCAGGACCGCCGATACACCTGATGCGCTGGACGATCTCGTTGCCAATCCTCTCGACTCCAGCAACCCCGACCGCGGAGGCAGGATAGAGCCCGATCTCGACGCTGCTCTGCCCCATGTGCGCCCGTTCACGAAGGAGGGGCCCGTCCCTTGTCACGTCCTCGAGCACACCGCGTGCACGCGAATGGTGGTATGCACAGAAGGCAGCACATGCAGTGCTCATGCATTCGTGGTATATCTCGACTCTCTCCCCGTCGACGGTCGTGAATATCCGCCTGCACGCACTCGAAGGGAGGGCACTGATAGCCGCGTACTTCGCGGGGTTCCTGCCCATCTTCCGCTCCCTGACGACAACGCACCCTTCGTCGAGGAGGCGGTTGATCCAGTCCTGGGCAGTGCTCCGGGGGATCCCTGCCTGTCTCTGGATGTCTGTCACCGTGAAGTATCCGCGGTCGACGGTGCAGGCACGCATCAGCTTGAGGAACTCACGGCGCTTTCTTATGACTCCCCTCATAGAAATCCCGGATAAACAGGATGTCACCGATGATCGCGCTCGCCGTCTCGACGGATCCCGCGCCCCTTCCGATCAGCGTGATCTCTCCTGCCATGTCTGTCTCGATGGTGATGGCATTGAGTGTCCCGTCCACGACGAGCGGGTGGGAGAGGGGGACGGTACGGGGTGCGACCCGGAGAATACCCTTGTCGGGAATTGCCTCTGCGATCAACCGGATCGTGCAGTCCTGTTCCTCGGCGAGGCGGAGTGCGTCGTTCGTGAGCATATCTATCCCGGTGACATCCACATCTTCGAGCTGGACAGGCTTCTTCCAGAACGTGTTGGCAAGGATGACGAGCTTGATGGCAGAGTCTATTCCCTTGACGTCGTAGGTGGGGTCTGCCTCGGCATACCCCATCTCCCGTGCCTCGAGAAGTGCCTGCTCGTACGAGAGGCCATCGGCGGCCATCCGCGAGAGGATATAGTTGCATGTACCGTTCAGAACGCCGAATACAGCAAGGACCCGGTTTCCTGCCAATCCGCATTCGAGGGTATGGATGATGGGTATTGCTCCTCCAACTGTAGCCTCGTACCGGAGCATGACCCCTTTCTCTGCAGCGCACCGCCGGAGTCGTTCGTACTCCCTTGCAATGGGTCCCTTGTTGGAGGTGACGACATGGCGCCCTCGTGCAAGGGCAGCGAGGATATGGGAAAGCCCCGGTTCTCCCGTGAGTGCATTCGTGGGCGTGACCTCGACGAGGACGTCATACGTCCCCTTCGTGACAACATCCATGGCAGTGAGGGAAGTGTCGCCGCAGGACCCGTGCATCCTCTTTGCTTCGAGCACCTCCTCGATGCTTATCCCGTCCCTGTCCATGAGGGCACTCCGGGAATCGGCAACGGCGGTGACCGCCAGGCCAAGGTCTCTCTCGCAGATGACACGCAGGAGGCCTTTCCCGACCGAACCCATACCGAGGATGGCGACTTTCATTCGATCCCCTCCAGGGGCTCCACGAGGAGGAAGTTCTTCTCCTTCGAGACACGGCGGAGGATCTCTATCGCCTGCTCCATGTCCTCCCTGTTCACTGCCCTGATGACGAGCCGTGCCGATGAGACCTGCGTGATGGCAGGCATGCTGATATTCAACCCGGTAACTTCCGCAAAACCTGTGCTGTCGATACGGTCGACGGTATCGCCGAGGTCGGTGTGGATCAGGTGCCCTATCACGATGACCGTTTTTTCATAAAGGAGCCTCTCGTGCCCTATCCTCAGGATATTCACACCCTGTTCACGGATGAGCCGGACGAGGTCGGAAAGCCGGTTGTCCGGCAGTTCGAGCACGATCTGGACGCTCAACGTGTCTCCCTTGTCGGATTTCTCATTGCGCTGGTGGATAACGGCGATGATATTGCCGCCCACCTCTGAGATGGGGCGAAGGGCTGCCACCAGCTGCCCGGGGGCGTCCCTCATCTCGAGTTTCATGGATACCTGCACAGGTTCACCCGCACAGGTATTGTGAACGCGGAAAAAGATAAGCCTTTTACCCTTCCATGGTGGCGCACGAGGTCCTTTCTGTCCCGGTCCTAGAAATTGTCTCCGATACCGTAATATTTCCGGATGAATTCCCGGATCTTCTCTGACTCGACCCATCCCTGGTCCAGCTGGGAGATTGTCCTTTCGATGTCTTGTGCCTGTTCATGGATCTTCTCGGCGAAGTGACCCCCCTCCAGGTCGGCAAGTCCCATGATCACCTGCACGGGGTTGCGGATATGGTCACCCAGTATCGAAAACTGTTCGATGTTCTTCTCGATCTGCTGGTATGCCCTCTTCTTCTCTATCTCCAGGTCGCGGGCGCGGGTGATGTCCCGCATGA
>JAKPSJ010000122.1 GCA_029555345.1 Methanobacteriota archaeon
TCGGGCGGCGAGCAGGACGACATCGCGGTCGCCCTGCGGATCGCACTCTCGCGGTACCTCGCCGGGCTGCACGGGGTCAGGGAGAACACCTTCCTCGTGTTCGACGAGATATTCGGGAGCCAGGACGAGGAGCGGAGGGCAAACCTCCTCCAGGCCCTCCGCTCCCAGGAGGCGAACTTCCCCCAGATCATCCTGATCTCCCACATCCCTGAGATCCAGGGGGAATTTGCGCATACGCTCCTCGTGGAGATGGCCGATGACCTGCAGAGCAGGATCGTGGAGGTGTCCTAAGTGGCAGGCGATGCGTACCGGGACTCCATCCAGAGGGTAGCACGCACGGTGAGGGGATGTCTCCCGCCGGACATCGGGAAACTCTTCGGGGAGCATAGCGGCATTTCGCGGGGCGACTTCTTTCCAGTCGTCCCGCGGGTGGATGGCGTTGCCTGCGCCATCGACGGCAGCAACGCGACTGTCATGGAAGCGGGCAGCATGGCTGTTGCCGTTTCCAGGGCAGGGTTCTCTTCGTTCGAAGGCGAAAAGAGGATGCCAGGCGGGCTCACGCCGCTCGTCCTTTTCCAGGCGGGCCCGCGGGATGCCGAGCGCGAGTTCTCCGCGCAGTACGAGGAGTGTTTCGGGGTCTCCCCGCGAAGCCCCCTCCGTGTCGACGATGCATCCAGGGCTGCAGCGGCGCTGCGGGACACGCTCGAGTACTGGGTCGCCCTGGACTGCAGCAGGCGGCGGGAGAGGGGAGACCTCCTCCTCCTCGACGGCGCACTCCGGGTCTCGGAGGAGAGCCATGACCCAGTCCTCGTCACCATCATCAGGGAGTGCCAGGCCCGGGGCATCCACCTCGTCGCAGTCGCGAAGCGGACTGCGGCGACATGGGGAGGGGGGTACCCCCTCCTCCCTGCCGTGCAGGCCCTCTCGCGCGACCTTGGGATAGCAGCGCCCTGGTGGGTCAGGATCGACGAGGGGACCCTCGACCGTACACGGTATTCCCAGTGGGAGCACGGCGAGATATTCGTGTGTTCGCTTGCACCCGGCAGGGCCGCTCCGCTCAAGGTCGAACTCCCGCGGGGGACCTGCGACGACACGGCCATTGCCATCTTCTCCTCCCTTTCGGGGTGCTCCGGCGACGCACGGGTCGAGGGATACCCCTATCCCCTGCTGGACGCCCACCGGAACGTCGTGATAACTGCAGATCTCCTCGGGAGGATCCGGTCCGACCTGCTGTCCGGGTTCGCGGAGGAGGGGCTCTGCGCCCGCGACATCGAGGATCTCTTCGGTGATTACCATGATATATTTGGACGATACTGAGACGCAGGACCGCTCGAAGTGGCGCCTTATCGGGACGAGCGTGCTCTCCTACCGCTTCGTCGTGCCCCACGACGAGACGGTCTATGTCGGGGACATCATCAAGGTCGAGGACCACGAGAAGGGGTTCGTCTTCTTCGCACGGGTGACTGATCTCGTTCACGAGAGCAACTTTTCAGACGAGAAATGGGACACACGGCCCTATGCCGGCCGGTTCTATACCCTCGGCGAGGACGTGTTCCTCGAGGTCGAGGCCGTCCCGCTCGGGTACGTGGACACGGCGGGGGCGTTCCGGAAGCCGCGGACGATACCGACCAAGTTCTCCCCCGTGGACGTTCCGAAGGAGGAAGACCTCTCGTTCCTCTCGACGGTGATGGGGGACATCGAGGTGGGGGTGATGAGGACCGGGCAGGACGTCCTGCGCGGAGTTCCGGTCAGGATCCACAGCAGCGTGCTCCCCCAGCACATGGGCGTCTTCGCAACGACGGGCATGGGGAAGAGCAACTTCATGAAAGTCTTCTGCGCGTCGTGCATGCAGGCAAGGCAGTTCGGCCTGCTCGTCGTGGACCCCCACGGTGAATACCTGGCAGGCGGCCGGAGTTCGACGGGAGAGCCGACCAAGGGGCTCGTCCATGTCGGGGGACTTCGGGGCGGGCTCTCGGTGTTCACCACGCGGTCGGAAGAGCAGCGCAGGCAGTACAGTGCGAGCAGCCTTTCCCTCGAGTACGACGACCTGCGGATGGGGGACCTGTCCGTGCTGTACGACCTCTCGGACCCTCAGAGGGACATCCTCGAGGCGCTCGGTGAGTACAGGGGGAGCACCGTCATCGGGTTCTTCTCCCGGCTAGACCCAGAGGAGTTTTCGCCCGCCACCTACCAGTCGCTCCAGGGGCCAGATAGGGACATCGCGTACCGCCTCCGGACCTCGAACCCAGGGCCGCTCCGTGTCATCAAGAGGCGCCTCGAGAACCTGGTCAAGGGGAACAGGAAGTTTTTCCGGGAGAAGGGCTCCTGCATCCCGGACATCCTCGCAGCCCTGAGAGACCAGAAAGTCGTCCTCGTGGACATTCCAGGGATGAGCGAGAGGAGCGAACTCTTCGTCCTCTCCGTGCTGGCGCGTGTCATCCTCGAGAACCAGAAGGAACAGGCGGAACGCGACGGCAGCAGCGGGGGGAGCACCTCAGAGGCCTCGCACGTCCTGATCACGCTCGAGGAGGCCCAGCGTGTCCTCGGGGCCGGGGGACAGTCCACCCAGGTCTTCCGCGAGTGCGCGATGGAGGGGAGGAAGTTCGGCGTCGGGCTCTGCGTGATCACGCAGCAGCCGAAGAACATCGATCTGAAAGTCCTCGCCCAGGTCAACACGTTCATCATCATGGGCCTCGGCGACCGCGGGGACAGGGAGACCATAGCAAGTTCCGCGAAACAGGACCTCTCCCGGATGGACACCGAGATCCAGACTCTCGACCGAGGGGAAGCGATCATTAGCTCGTTCTCGATCCCCTTCCCGGTGAGCACGAAGATACACAGGTTCGAAGATTACATCGCGCGAGTCCCTGCGAAGGGGAGGTCACCCCTCACCGAGGGGCTCGATACGAACTTCTGACGATTCCAGTCAGGATTGGCGGTCTTTCTTCTCGCTCGGGCGGGTCGAGACAGTCTTGTCGACAGGAGAGATGGAGACTGCGTTGACGACGGGATCTCCAGCGATGGCGTACCTCTTCATGACCTGCCCAAACACCTCGACCACGTCCCCTTCTTTTACTTTCTCCCTCGGGGTGGTGAACATCTTGACTGATATCTCCCCGCTCCTGTCGGCGACGAGATATTGGGGCCGGTTGATGAACTGGAAGTAGACCCTCTCCACGACACCCTCGATCCGGACGATCTCGCCCAGCATGGCCGGGTTGATCATCTTGATCCTGACGGGCCGGGCCTTTTCCCGGTACATGGGTTCGAGTGCAGCGTACTCGCTCTGGCTCATGTAGTTGAGGGCGAGGGGAATGACGATCAGCAGGACGAGCATCGGGATGCCCCAGAAAAGGAGCGTCGACTCCCCTGTGAGCAGGTACGTATAAAGCAAAAAGATGGCGAAGATCCCGACCACCACTACGGCGAGGATCGAGATCTTCGCGTTGACTTCTCCGATCTTCATTCAGTCACGTTACTTCAGGGCTGCGATCTCCTTCCTGAAGGCAACCCAGTAAAGGACACCAACGAAGAACATGCCACCCACGATGTTCCCTATCGTGACGATGATCAGGTTGTTCGTCCAGAATGTGACCCAGTTCAGACCGGCATTGATCGTGGCAGGGTCAGTGAGGAATCCCTGGGTGAGGATGCCCGCGGAGATGAAGTACATGTTGGCAATTGAGTGTTCGAACCCGGTGGAAACGAAGCACATGATCGGGAACCAGATCCCAAAGAACTTGCCTATCAGATCGTCCGCACAGATACCGAGCAGGATACCCAGGTTCACGAGCCAGTTACAACCAATGCCTTTCAGGAACGCCGACCACATTCCCATCGTGCCGACATAACTGACCTTTGCCGATGCTATGGCTATGGCCCGCGAGCCGAATGCCGTGACCGTCGCGGCTCCAGCTGCATTGAATGACACGAAGGGACCGTTCGCCATGATGTAGGCATAGACGATCGACCCGATCAGGTTTCCAATGTAGACCCAGACCCAGAGGTTGATGACCTGCGCCCAGGAGACCTTGTGAATGAATGCAGCCATCGGGGCGAGCATCGCGTCACCCGTGAAGAGCTCGGCACCGGTAAGAACGGTGATAATGAGCCCGACAGGGAACACCGCTCCCAGGACGAGCTGTGCAAAACCAGCACTGGCGGTACCATACCGGAGCGCGACATCGGTTGCTTGTATCCCGGTACTGCACACGGTTGCAAGGCCGCCACCCATCGCGATGTAGGCGCCGGACATGAACCCACGCATGACCATGTTCCAGACTGGCAGTCCTACCTTGTATTTCCCGGAATCGCCAGCTTTTGCAACGATTGCTACAGGAGGATGAAATACCATTTGTTACACACCTCTCGAATATCCACCTATACCCTACCCAATAATTCACTTCGCGTATAGGTTCAAAATTAAAATCCTTTCTGGTCTTATTAAAACCTTTCTAAATGATTTTTGCACTGCATTGGCATTTTGCAATAATTAAAACGAATTGTTGAAACGAGGCTGTTATATTGTCATACAAAAACTTTCTCCCGCTCGCCATCAGACCGGGCAGCGGCGCCCGGCAGCGTCCCGCCCATACCGCCCGAACTCGCCCTCCACGAGGAGATCCCCGGAAAAGATCGGACCATCGCGGCATACCCGCAACCCACCGGGGTCGATGCAGCAGGACCCGCAGATACCGACCCCGCACTTCATGTACCGGTGGAGGCTGAAATACCCCTTCCCCGGGCAGCCCCACCCGACGAGGAGGGCGAGGACCCTGGCCATCATCCTCTCGGGCCCGCAGCAGAGGACCGCATCGCAGGAAGCGAGGTCCTCTGGGTTGAGGAGTTCAGGGACGAAACCCGGGAGACCGAGCGACCCGTCATCGGTAGCGACCGAAAGAGAGGCAAGGGACGCGAACTTCTCCCGGAATAGCAGCTCATCCCGGGACCGGGCGCCGAGCAGGACCTTCTCCACCCCGCCTGCTGCGACGGCCGGGAGGAGGGGGGCCGCACCCACCCCACCCGCAACCGCGAGCATCTTCTTCCCCCTGGGGAACCCGTTCCCGAACGGCCCCCTGATGCCGATACTGTCACCCGGCCCGAGCCGGAAGAGCGCTGCAGTCGCATCGCCAACGCGCTGTACAGTGATCGACGATGCCGAGGAGAGAGCCATCGGGACCTCGTCGACTCCCGGCACCCATACCATCACGAACTGGCCGGGGATAAAAGAGAACTCCGCGTCGAACTCGAATGTGGCGACCGACGGGGTCTCGGGTATGACGCGTGTGATCCGGGCTGGGACGGGCAGGCCCTCACTCATGGGCGCACCCCACGATCTCCCGGGCAGGGATGCCGTCCGGGGAGTAGAGCTCTTTTCCGATCCGGGAGAAGAGAGAGATGTCTTCCATGACTGCAGACCCGATCTCGACCGCGACTGCACCGGCCATCATCATCTCGAGGACATCCTCCGCCCTGGACACCCCTCCGCACCCGACGATGGGGATGGAACAGGCATCGTACAGCTCGTAGACGCACCTGACCGCTATCGGGAAGACTGCCCTCCCGGACAGACCGCCGAACCTGTTCCCGAGGACCGGCCGCCGGAGGCCAACCGAGATCCGCATTGCCCTGACGGTGTTGATGGCAACGATGGCCGAGGCGCCGCCGCTTTCTGCGGCCCTGCCGATCTCGCAGATATCGGTGACATTCGGGGTGAGTTTTACCCAGGTGGGCAGCCCGGCGGAAGCGACAGCCCTCGTGCACTCCTCGACGAGGGAGGGGTTGGTCCCGAGCGCCGAACCGAACCCGCTGGCATGGGGGCAGGAGAGGTTCAACTCCACGCCTGCGACCCTGCCCTGGAACCAGCGGCACACTGCCGCGCACTCTTCGGGAGATCCGCCGAAGATGCTGGCGACGACGGGCTGACCTGCGAGGGAAGATATCTCGTCGAGGAACTCCACCGACGGGTTGGGGAGGCCCATGGCGTTGAGGAGACCGCAGTCGATGGGGACGAGGCAGGGTCCGGGGTGACCTTCGAGGGGGATGGGGCCGATGGACTTGGTCACGACGCCCCCGGCGCCGCTGCGGAGTATGCGCAAAAGAGACGCACCAGTCGTGCCGAGAACTCCAGCCGCGAGCACGAGGTGGTTCCGCAGGGTGACCCCGCCGGCAGAGACCGGGCCGGGAAGGAGCGTGATCATGCGTAAGAGAAGTCGCCGTGATTGTAATTATTTATTCTTTCACCCTGCGTATGATACAGGGTATGGCACGGATCTCTGTCCTGGGGACAGGCAGGATAGGCGGCGAGGTCGCGTACCTCTGTGCGGTGCTGGGGCTCGCTGACGAACTGGTCATGTACGATGCAGCCTCCGAGTTCCTCCGGGCCCAGGTCCTCGACATCATGCACACGGGACTTGACGTCACGGTCAGCACCGGCTGGGAGGATGTCGCGGGAACGGATATCTGCGTCTTTTCTGCAGGCGTCCCCCGGACCCCCGGGACAAAGACACGTGCAGACCTCCTGCAGGCCAACCTCCCTGTCGCTTTCGAGTGCAGCCAGGCCATCCGAAATTTCGGTGGAGT
>JAKPSJ010000124.1 GCA_029555345.1 Methanobacteriota archaeon
TCCTTCCGGGCAGCCTCTATGAAGGCCTGGTAGAGGGGGACGCTTCCAACCGAAAGCGTGGTCGCAGCGATGATCCGCTTTCGTATCTCTGCGAAGTCACCGCCGGTGGAGAGCTCCATCAGCGTATCGGCACCTGCACGCTCTGCCTGCCGGGCCTTTTCGACCTCCATGTCGATATCCATGATATCGGTCGATGTCCCGATGGATGCGTTCACCTTGGTCCGCAGCCCTTCCCCGATCCCGCATACCTTGACTTTCCTGTAGGGGGAGACCGGGATCACGATATGGCCCCCCGCAATGCCCCTGCGGACGAAGTCATCTGTGACTCCCTCCTGTTCTGCCACGAGCCGCATCTCTCCGGTGATCCTGCCGGCCCTGGCGTCGTCGATAAGACCCATAGGCAAGAATTGGAAGAAAGACAAGATAAAAGGTTCTTTTTCCGATCGAAGAGGAAAATTGGCTTGTCTTGATGGCAATTAAAATTGATTTGCGTTGAATCAACCTGGATTGAAAATTAATCTGCAGGGAGCCAACGAAAAGGGAGGGGATGTTTCATGGCAGCAGGGAGTGCTTGGGACATGGCTGCGCATCCCACTGCATCACGTCAGAAGACCTGCAGGACCTGGAACCAAAAAGCCGTGCGGCTCTCGGGGACTCCCTGGCAGCGATGGAGGGTGCCATACATTGATGAAACTTCCCGCTTCACTACTATGGGACGGTGACCGCGGTTGCAGGTGAATTTTGGTGGATTTGTTGATCTGAGCACCATCGACTGGCCGGGCAGGGCTGTATCCACAGTCTTTTTCCGGGGGTGCCCCCTCCGGTGCTCTTACTGCCACAACGCGGCAATCCAGACCGGGAGCGACATGCGCGATGTCGACTGGGTGGTAGAAAAGATTGCGGGTGTCCGCCCTCTCGTGTCAGGCGTGATCTTCTCGGGCGGGGAGCCGACCATGCAGGGGGAACCGCTCGCGGCACTCGCGAGGGCTGCACGGGAGATGGGCCTCCTCGTCGGGATACAGACGAACGGCTACTTTCCGGAGACACTCAGGCAGCTCCTCGCCGAGCGGCTCCTGGACCGCGTGGCGCTCGATTACAAGAGCCGGTGGGAAGGTTTCTCCAAGCGCTGGGAGGGATACGGAAGCGTCTGCATGGATGACTACACGCGGCAGGTCAGGAGATCGATCGAGCTGTGCCAGGAAGCCCATGTCGCGGGGACACTCGCCTCCTTCGAGGTGGTCCTGACGGTCTTCTGGGGGAACGAGAAGGAGATCCTCGCTATAGAGAAGGAGCTGCCGCGGGGGACGATCGTGCTGCAGCAGGGAGTGCACAAGAGGTTCTGGAAGGACTGGACCCTCACCGGGGAGGCGAAGAAAAAGAACTTGCTCCCGGCAGAAGAGGCGAAGGAGCTCCGTCCGCCGCTCTCTTTCGAAGAGCTCTTTGCGCTCGCCGCGAAGATGGTCCGGGTCGGCAGGACGATCAGGATCCGGACCAGGGAGACAGGGGAGGTGACTTACGAAGGTGATCGGGGTCGTTGGGTTCCCTGCGAGCGGTAAGGGGGAGTTCTCCCGCATTGCAGGGGAGATGGGGGTTCCCGTGGTTGTCATGGGAGACGTCGTCCGCGAAGAGACGCAGAAGGCAGGCCTCCCTCCGACCGACGAGAACCTGGGGGCCATGGCGCAGCAGATGCGCCGCGACGAGGGGATGGACGCCATTGCCCGGCGCTGTGTCCCGAGGATCAGGTCAGTCGACGCTCCCGTTGTGCTTGTCGACGGTATACGGGGGGACGCCGAGGTGCGCCTGTTCCGGGAAGAGTTCCCCGGTTTCGTCCTCGTGGGGATCCAGGCGCCCTTCGCCGAGCGGGCGGCGAGGTTCTCGAAGAGGGGGCGCGAGGACGACCGGGACACCCCCATGGCGCTCCGGGAGCGGGACCTCCGCGAGGCCGCATGGGGCCTCGACCGCGCTCTCGCCAGTGCCGACCACGTCCTGGAGAACGCCGGGACGCTCGGGGAGTTCGTTCTGTCGAGCCGGGAACTCCTGCGGAAGATTTCAGAGGACCCATGAGGTACCGCATCTATTTCTCGTCGTCCTCGAAGGTCTGGGACGATATCTCGTGGGTCCCCGGCATCGAGGACGCGGGTTTCGAAGGGTGGGAGATCGTTGCGGACGGCAATTACAGGCTGGACAGCCCCGTGAACGTGCGCCGGATCGACGAGGTCATCTCGTCGACGAACCTCGGGATAACGGTCCATGCACCCTACTCGGACCTCAACCTGGCCACGCTCAACCATCCTATCTGGAGGGAGTCCATCCGGCAGGTCTCCTGCTGCATCGAGCAGGCGTCGGAGTGGACCGACCGCGTGACGATCCACCCCGGCTACATCTCTCCGGTCGGAAAGATGATGCCTGACCGGGTCTGGGAGTACCAGAAAGCAGCCCTCCGGGAGATAGGGAAGGTCGCATCGGACCACGGCGTCACGGCATGCCTCGAAAACATGATCGCAGCCCGGGAGTTCCTCTGCCGTCACCCCGGCGAACTGGCCGGCATGACCGCGGACCTCGAGGGGATCGGCATGACCATCGATATCGGCCATGCCCATACGATGGGTCTCGTCCGGGAGTTCCTCCCCCTGGTCCCCAGGGCGTCTCACATGCACGTCCACGATAACAACGGCCAGAACGACGAACACCTCCCGATTGGAGACGGGACGGTGGACTGGGGGGCGGTCGGTCAGGCTATCGCCCGCGGCTATTCGGGCGTCCTTGTCATCGAGGGGCGCGGCGTCGCAGAGGGGAAGAAGAGCCTCCCGGTCGCCAGGGGGTGGCAGGCATGAGCGGCGAGACCCTGCACGTCTTTTTCCTGGGGACCGCTGCCGCACTCCCCACGCCGTCGCGGAACCCGTCGTGCATCATGGTCCGGAGGGGGCACGACACCCTCCTCTTCGACTGCGGGGAGGGGACCCAGCAGCAGATGATGAGGGCGCGGACAGGGTTCCTCGTCGATGGGATCTTTATCACCCACTGGCACGCCGACCATTTCCTCGGGGTCTTCGGACTCGCCCAGACGCTCTCGTTCATGGGCCGGACAGAGCCCCTGACGATCTACGGGCCGGAGTGGGTGGCCGAGGTCGCGTCGGCGGTCAAAAGCCTCGCGCGGCACAATATCAGGTTCCCCGTCATCCCCGTCGAACTCCGGCCGGGTTCTGTCGTGCGGTTCGATGGGTACGTCGTCAGGGCCTTCGAGACGGTGCATGGCATGGCAGGGCTGGGTTACGTTCTTTGCGAGGACTCCCGGCCGGGCCGGTTCAACAGGCAGAAGGCCATCGAGCTCGGGGTCCCCCCGGGTCCGCTCTTCGGGAGGCTGCAACGCGGAGAAACCGTCCGCATCGTCAGGGACGGGGACACCGTCGAAGTCCACCCGGGCGAGGTGATGGGACCACCCCGGCCTGGGAGAAAGGTCGTCTATACCGGGGACACCCGCCCCGTGCACGCGAGGATAGCAGATATCGCGAAAGGCGCCGATCTCCTCGTCCATGACGCGACGTACGACGATTCGGCCCGCGACCGGGCGGAAGAAACCCTCCACTCGACGGCAGGGGAAGCCGGCGAAGCGGCAGCGTCCCTCGGTGCCGGGACCCTCGCCCTCGTCCACATCAGTTCCCGGTACACCACGGTCGCCGGCCACATGCGGGACGCCCAGGCGCGTTTTCCAGGCCGGGTGATCATCCCCTCCGACCTCGAGATGATCGAGATCCCCTACCAGGACAGCAGGGAATGAGAAGGAGAGCGCGGTGCCATTCCATACATAGATAAAAGTTCCCGGCATACCCATTAGGAGAGGTGTCAGGACGGGTTTTCAAGGGGAACAGGACCCCGGTTTCCCGCCCGCTGGTCGATATGGAAGATGCGAATATCACGGTCTACCGCATGAGCCCGGGCTGCGACCTCGGCGATGTGGAAGTGGGAAAGACATACATCGGGCGTGTCCAGGGTTTTGCCAACTTTGGCACGTTCGTCCAGTTGAATGACAGGGTGAAAGGGCTCGTTCACAAGAGCAACGTGCGCACGCCTCACCGGGAGCGCGACAGCATCCTCGTTCGGGTGCTCAACATCCGCAGCAACGGGAACATCGACCTCGAAGAGGTCACGATCCCGGTCTACACCGTGGAGATGGTGGAGAAGAAGTCGACTGCCGTCCGTCTCGCGGAGATCGGGGGGAAGGTCGGGAAGACCGTCCGGATAGAGGGCGAGATCGCTCAGATCAAGCAGACGAGCGGCCCGACGATCTTCACCATCGTGGACGAGTCTGGGACCGAGAACGCTGCGGCATTTGTCGAGGCGGGCGTGAGGGCGTACCCGGAGGCAGAGTGCGGGGACATGGTCAGGATCGTCGGCGAGGTGATGATGCGCCAGAACCAGCTCCAGATCGAGGTCGAGAGCCTGGCAATCCTCGCAGGGGAAGACGCGGAGGCGGTCCGGGAGAGGATCGACAGGGCGCTGGACCTCCGTTCCGAGCCGCCCGACCTCCCCCTCCTCGTCGAGTCCCCCGTGCTCGAAAAGTTGAAGCCGAAGATGCGGCAGGTCGCCAGGATCATCCGGAAGGCCGTATTCACATCGCAGCCGATCGTCCTCCGCCACCACGCGGACGCGGACGGGATCTGTGCGGGAGTTGCCATCGAGCAAGCGGTCATTGCGCTCATGAGGGAATCCGGGGCGGACTTCGACGCCGATTACTTCCTGTTCAAAAGGGCCCCCTCGAAGGCC
>JAKPSJ010000146.1 GCA_029555345.1 Methanobacteriota archaeon
CCCGAGAGCAAATCGCCTGCCGTCCTCGGGACCGTTCTCGCCGGGAACCGGGCGGATGCTCGTTCGGACCCTGCCGTGATGTGAAGCGATGAGATAAATGACGAGGTCCTGTTCCCGTGCATCGAGGCCCGCAAAGGCGCCCGGGGCAACGCCAGAGACAAGGGCCAGCGCCCCGGCAAGCTCATGTCGGAAATAGTCTCGGTCGTACCGAATCCTTTTCCCCCTTCCGGGGGCCTTAGCCCAGGGGCCTTCTCCGCCAGGTTTGTCGTCCTGCTCGAGAGACAGAAGCGCCGCCTGGAACACCGGGGAGGATTTGCCGATGTCGTGGAGTGCAGCAGCCAGGGCCAGGAGTTTCGCTGCCCGCTCGTCGGTACCCCAACCGAGGGTTCCGGCGATGGAACGGACCTCATCCAGCGTATCGGCGGAGTGCTCCTGGAGTGTGACCCATCTGTAGCTTGCTTCGAAGGAGGCCTGGTCCTCTCCGGCCCCTTCGAGATCGAGGTGGTCCGGTTCGACATTGACAGCCTCGACCCTGTCTTTGCACCCCGGGTCCCAGCCAACGTCCGGGGAGTACCCTCCGCTTGATGCCTTCAACATGACGACCGCACCTGGGTACAGGGCTCCTTTTCCCGTCTCGCGCCATAACCCGTCTATGAAATCCCAGGTCCATGCACGGTATTCTGCGTCGAGGCGTTGCCTGAGCTCGTGGACCGGGACCGGGCAGAGCTCATCCCGCGCCGGCTTTTTCTCATCATCAGCTTTTTTAAAGTCTCGCCAGAAGACGCTGGCATCAAGCGAATCGCTCTCCCTTATAAAACGAGAGACGTCCGTATCGTCCCCGGAGAGGTCGGGGGAAGTATCAAAGAGGCCTTCGAGATCTCGTGCACGAAGGACGAAGTGTGCACCGGCAAGTGGCGTGTCAATGTCGATACGTGCAAGAGACCCCGGAGAAGCTGACTGGTCCTCGATTGCCATGAGCGTGGTGCGGGCGAACTCTATCTCCTCTTTCTCGTACGGAGGGTAATCCTTTTCCGCAAGGTCGAGCCAGAAAGCGCGCGCTTCTTTCTCTTTTCCGAACCGGTTGCACCTTCCGAGGCGCTGTACGATGGCGGGCCAGGGGGCCAGTTCTGTGAACAAGGTCGTGCTCGTTATGTTTACCCCGGCCTCGACCACCTGGGTGGAGACAAGTATCCTGCCGCCCTCGGCAGCCGGGCCCCTGGCGATCGCCTCCTCCAGTCGGTCCCTGTCCTGCCTGCGAAAACGGGAGTGGACGAGCATCAGATCAGCTTTCGGGGAGCCCTTCATCTTTCCGAGCTTCCTGGATATCGCGTTGTAGACTTTCCGGGCCCGCTCAACGGTGTTGAGCACCACCAGGGTTTGCGTTCCGTCCCTGTGAGCGCCCAGGACTTCCTCTGCTACTCGCGTGGCATATTTAGCGCCCCCTTCGAGCCCCGTGAGGGCGTTGATCGTCTTCACCGCTTGCACCCGGGATTCAATCTCCGGGACCGCCAGGTCTGTCTCATCGATAGAGAAGACCACTCCCTCGCCGCCGCGGAAATCCGGGACGTCAAACCATGACGGGCAGAGCGTTGCCGACATCCAGAG
>JAKPSJ010000002.1 GCA_029555345.1 Methanobacteriota archaeon
GGTAGCGGTGCGCTTCATCGATGACCACTGCGGAGAGCCCGGAGAAGAACCTGCTCCACTGGTGGTGCCACGAGAGGACGTGGTGGAGCTCGTACGGGTTGGAGAGGACGATACGCGCTTCCTGCCGTATCCGTGCCCGCGCGGAGACCGGCGTGTCCCCGTCGTAGACGGCGCTCACCGTCCCGGTGGAAAAGCCCTCCTCGAGGGCCCGGAGCGCCCCGTGCTGGTCACGAGTGAGCGCCTTGGTCGGGTAGAGGAAGAGGAACGTGGAGTCCGGCTGCGCAATGAGCCGTTCGAAGACGGGGAGGGAGAACGCCAGCGTCTTTCCCGATGCCGTCGGGGTCGTGACAACGATGTTCTTCCCTTCCCGGAAAGCCTGCACCGCCTCGCACTGGTGTGTATACAGGCGAATCCCCCGGGAATCGATGAACTCCCGGATCTGCCTGGGAAACGGCGGTTCCACCGTCCCGTACGTCGGGTCCCGCGGCGGGACCTCCTCTGCGTGGACCCACCCGTCCCGGAGGCGGGGGTCGTCGCGGAGAGACCCGAGGGCTTCTCCTGTCCCGGTCATGCTGCCTCCGCGATGTGGAAAAAGAGGCGGGCCAGGGAGACCAGGTCCTGGCAGTTGTGCTCCACGATGGGGACAAGCGGGCCGGGGTTGTCGTTGATCGCGTAGGCCTCGTAGAACTCCGGGACCATCATGGAGGGGACGTCCTGGTCCCTCGTTATCCCGAAGAGCCCCTGCTCCAGGGTGCCGAGACGGCAGTCGGAAAAACTGTTTCCGAACCTCCTCCTCGCGGGGTGCAGGACGTCGAAGTGTATCCGTTCTGGTGCGAAAGGTTCGCCGTAAAGCGCACACCTCTCCCGCAGGTAAGGGACGTCGAACACCCTGCCGTTGTACGTGACAAGGACACCCTTTCCTCTGACGTGTTCCCTCGTTGCAAGCAGGGCCGGGAGCTCCTCCTCCATGTCGCGCACGAGGAACTGGTCCGACACGAGCCGGTCACCCTCCACGAATGCAAGGCCTACGAGGATGATGGGCCGTTGGAATATCCCGAGCGTCTCGATGTCGAGGAAGAGGAGGTCCGAGATGTCGAAGAGGCGGGCGGACCGGATGTGCCGGGCATGGGACGGCGTGTACCAGCGCGACACGAGGGAGAACACGTCGCAAGGCCCCCCCTCCTCCAGGACCCGCAGGCACTCCCGGGCAGGGGCAGAGAACCGGCGGTGCTGGAGGAGATCGGGGATCGTCCGGTACCCCCTGGCCTTCAGGCACCGTTCCGTCCGCTCCCCGATCCCGTAGACGAGCGAGAGGTCGGAGAGCAGCGCCTGGCGGGCAGAATCCCCGTCCCAGGGGGGGATGCCGAGTGCATGCCGGCGCGATATGCAGTAGGCGTCACCCTCCGGTGTCCCGACGGCGCGGCCCGGGAAAACTTCCTCGAGAGCCATGCCCCGGTACGACCTCAAAAGGGCCGCCTTGTAATCGACAGCAGCACGGTACTCGGACTCGGGCACGGGGGACCGGGAGAGGCTGGCCAGGGACACCCTGTCGTTCCGGACCACCGAATACTCCTGCGATGCAGTGACACGGTCCCGCCAGAGCCTGCTGGCAGTCTCGAAGACCAGGGGCATGGTCATGGGGCGATGGAGGAGAGATCAGGAAGAAAGACACTTGAGCACTGACCGTGCACCGTGAAAGTGGATGGGGCAGGGTGGGGAGTGGCCCCCTTCGGAACTATCATCGGGATCGGGGTGTGAATATACTGTGTCCGATTCACGCACCAGTGCCACGTTGAGTGGTCAGGGGAGGCAGTGTGGCATGCCAGGTATCCGCGGTCTTCTCGTAGATTTAGATGGAGTTGTCTATATAGGCGATGACCCGGTCCCGGGCGCGGCGGGGGTGATCTCCTGGTTGCAGGAGGAAGGGTGCCCGTTCCGGTTCGTCTCGAACAGCACGAGGAAGTCGGTCCGGGGCATTGCACGCAGGCTCTCGGAAATGGGGATACAGGCGGGGCCGGACCGTATCGTTACGCCAGCGGTCGCGGCGGCCGGGCTCGCCCGTCAGAGGGGCTGGTCACGGGCATTCCTGGTGACCGCTGAGGGCGCAAAGGAAGACTTATCGGGCGCCGGCATCGTGGCCTGCGAAGACGCGTGTGACTGCGTCATGGTGGGGGACTGCGGGGAGGGCTTCACCTACGCGACCCTGAACAGGGCTTTCCGGCTCGCCATCGGGGGAGTCCCCGTCCTCGCCCTCGAAAAGGACCGCTACTTCCGTGACACCGACGGGCTCTCCCTCTCAGCAGGCCCGTTCGTCGCGGCACTCGAATACGCGACCGGCAGAAACGCGGAGCTCGTCGGAAAGCCGGGACCCTCCTACTTCAGGGAGGCCCTGGCGTCACTTGGCCTCGAACCCGGGGAGGTGGCGATGGTCGGGGACGACGTGATCTCGGACGTGCAGGGCGCCATGGACACCGGGATGGCAGGCATCCTCGTCCAGACCGGCAAGTACACGCCTGCTGCACTGGCAGAGTGCAGGAGACCGCCGACGGCAGTCCTGCCCTCGATTGCAGCGCTGCAGGAGTACCTGGAACGGCATGGAGAGGAGTGGTAGCCGGTGGGCAGGCACCCCCTTGTCCCGGTCGCCCTGGCCGTTTCCCTTGCACTCGCCACGGCCGGCTGCCTCGACATCCTCCCCTGGGCGCACCCACCCGTCGTCTACCCCTCGATCGTGCCGGCAGAAGGGAAGGACATGCCCCGGCCGCCGGTCTACACCTTCCCCTTCCAGGACTTCACAGTGACGGTCGACGTCCCCGTGGACGCAGCAGTGTACTCCGGTGCCCGGGCCGCTGACAAGGGTGCACGGGTCTACGACCCTGATATCACGGAAGACGAGTGGAGGGCGGGGATATACCGTGCCCTAATGGAGGACCCGGCCCAGGAAGGTTTCTTCGGGGGACTCACCTCTGCTCTCCGCACGGTCAGGGACACGCGGGGCCTCGACAGCGACGAGTATATCGAGCTCCTCTCGGTCTTCGTCCAGTCTATCCCGTACGAGACGCGGGCATCGTCCGAGCCCCGCTTCCCGGTCGAGGTCTACGTGGACGGTGCCGGTGACTGCGATGACAAGAGCCTCCTCCTTGCGTCCCTCCTCGCCCGGGAGGGTTTCCGTGCGGCACTCCTTTACTTCGAGCCGGAAGGGCACATGGCAGTCGGGGTGGGGTGCAGCGGCCCTGGTTACAGGGGGACGGGGTACGCGTACATCGAGACAACGAACGTGTCCTTCGTCGGGGTGCCGCCGCGGGAACTCGCCGGCGGCGTCCGCCTCGAGTCGTTCCCATCCCTCATCCCCGTGGGGAGCGGGACCTCCAATTACACCCGCTGCGCGGAGACAGGGGCGCTCTCCCGTGCAATGGAGGAGATAGGAGACGAGGCCGACTCCCTCCGGACGCAGATCCACGCGCTCGAGGAGACTCTCACACAGAAGAGATCCGAACTGGATGCCATGGGGGAGGAGATGGAGAGCGCGAAGCAGCGGGGCGACACCGCCTGGTTCAACTCCCGTGTCGCACGGTACAACGCGGCGGTGAGGGACTACAACAGCCTGCTGTCCCGGCTCTCCGGGCTGGTCACCCGCTACAACCGGCTCGTGGAGATCTACAACACCCTTGCTTCGCACCAGTACGACAGGGAAGGCATGTACGCGTGGCTCGTGTCGGCAGGAGACCCCGGGTCCCTCGCGAGTCGATGGCAGGGTGGGGGGACGTTCACAACCGTTTAATCCTTTCCCCCCTAGATGTACCCGTGAGAGAAAGCCAGGTGGAAAGAGATGCTCGATATAGATGATCTGCACGTGAAGATCGGGGACAGGGAAGTCCTTCACGACATCGACCTGCATATCGGCGATGGGGAGACGCACGTGCTCATGGGCCCCAACGGGTCGGGGAAGACGACGCTTCTCCGGGCGATCATGGGGTTTTCCGGACTCGAGGTGACGAGCGGGACGATCCGGTTCAAGGGCAGGGACATCACGCACCTGCCCCTCAACGAACGCGCAAAGATGGGCATCGGGATGCTCTTCCAGCGCCCTCCCACCGTGTCGGGCCTCAAGCTCGGCAAGCTCCTCGCCGTCACGTCCGGGGAACGGACAGCGATGGTCAGCGAGTATGCGCGGTTCCTCCGCATGGACAACTTCCTGGACCGTGCCATAAACCTCGGGTTTTCCGGCGGCGAGATCAAGAGGAGCGAGGTCCTCCAGCTCATGGTCCAGCAGCCCGACTTCGTCATGCTCGACGAACCGGAGAGCGGCGTCGACCTCGAGAACATCGCCCTGATAGGGAACGCGATCGCCCGCCTGCTCGAAAAGGACGTCCATATCGTGAACCGGAAGAAGAGCGGCCTCGTGATCACGCACACGGGCTACATCCTGGACTACCTGGACGCTGACTTCGGGCACGTGATGTGCGACGGGGTGTTCCGGTGCCATGGCAACCCCCGCGAGATCCTCAAGGTGATCAAGACA
>JAKPSJ010000020.1 GCA_029555345.1 Methanobacteriota archaeon
TGCTGCGGGTGGGATAAGGAACAGAGTGTTCTATGCTGTCCTTTTTCTTACCGCGCAAATAATCGCCCCTGCGCCCGACCCCTACCCCTTACCCCGCCCCTACCAAGCCGAAGGGGTGGGGCCTCCACCCCGGCGCCCCTCCTCCTGCTGCACGGGGACCCCTACCCCGTGCGGTTCTTTCCTTCGGTCAGAACCTTATCGCAGTAGAGAGGGGACCAGAAAGATCTTGATACACTATAACGGGGCAACGTGCTCGCTCCGCTTCGTCTCCGTCCGCTCCTCCCCTGGTCCGGTGCTCCTCCACTCCGCTGCACTCACACCATGCCCCTGGTTTTCTTTTCCTAACCCTGATTCACTGACGCTCCCGGCTTTGTCGTTCCACTCCTCACCGGCAGCTGCATTATCCCGCTCATCGCATCGTGCTTCGCACCATGCTCGTCGCTGTTTACCGTACAATGATGACGCTCAGTGACTCGCTCCCTTCGGTCGCTCGGGCCGCTGCGGCCAGTTCGGCTCCGTTGCGACGTCACCGGATCTTGTGATGCCCTCCCTTCCGGTCGGGAGGCGCCGGTGCTCGTTCCTCCGCTCGTCGCCCTTCCAGACGGTTGTAGTGGGGCGGTCCTGATCCAAGGCCGACCGGTTGACCTCCTGGACGGGTAAGCGAAGCGAGAGCGGAGCGACCGGCCGGGAGAGTCAAGCCTGTCGTGCCGTCAACACATCCCGTCCACTTATGCCAGCGAAGCGGAGGCCGCCACCGAACGAGAGTGAGGGCGTCGCCGGAGCGGAGCGATAGAGTAGTCCCATCAACCCGCCGCAGGCCGAGCCCTCGAAGCGAGCGTATGCGAGCAGTGGGCGAGGCCGGAGGCCGCTCCGGAAAAACAAGAACAAAGAGGGGAAAAGGGATATTGACCCCGGCGACCTATCACTATGTGACCGGGCCGGCCGGCATTTATCAACATTTGGTTCATGGTGGTTTATGCCGGGTACCCCGGTCACGTTGTCTTGTTCTCCTCGATGTATTGCCGGATCTGTTCGTCGGTAATCCGATATTCCTGGCCGACCTTGACCGCCTGCAGGCGCTTGGACTTGATCATTTCGCGTATCGTTTTGACATGCACCTTCAGGAGATCTGCAACTTCTTCGGTAGTGTAAAAGGTAGGGGCGGGGATGGCTGGTCCTCCTGGCATCACAGTGTCCATCTGATCAGTCCTCCCCAGGGAGCATAATGGTGATCACTGGTTCCCCATCATCACCCGGCCCGCAGGTAGCCCGCATGGTTGCCGTCTGGTGTTCAGTGATCACTACTCCGCTTGATTCAGTCCTTGTTGTAAGGAAATCACATTTGAAATGAATTGTCGATCGGTGCAGTCCCCTGGCCGCCCTGGCCGTGCAGGTGAACATCCAGAGCAGATCCCACAGCCGGCCCTCGACGCTCTGGCATGGCATCTCCTCGATATTATCGGGAGCGACCAGAGACCAGACCCCGGTGGTCACTGTAACGGGCACCACGATACCAGCCTCTTTGCAGATCTTCGCGGGCAGTTCGACGAGGACCCCGTCGCGGATTGCATCGGCCCGC
>JAKPSJ010000025.1 GCA_029555345.1 Methanobacteriota archaeon
GCCGTCTCCATGGCCGCCCTCCGGGCGAGGCGCCCCGGGGATGAGAAAGACGGTCAGGAAGTCGCACTGCAGGATGCAGAGGCGTGGAGGGGGAGCACCCGCAAAGAGCCCGAAAAAGTCCCGAGGGAGCCCTTCCCTCTGGATGGCCCGTTCCAGGACCCGCAGCGGGTCATCCGCCTGCTCCGGCCGTGGTGGTGCATGCACAACGACCGTCGGGACATCGCCGAGCCCCCCTGCAGTCCCCGTGCTTGCCGCGCGGAAACGCCCGCGGAGGAAGAGGGTGCCTTTGCGGAAGTAATACCTCATGGCAGGTGTCGCTCCTGGAAGGGCCGGCCGACCGGAGAAGGGGGAGAGCACGGCATTCTACCAGGCTGTATTGTTTTCAACCATCTCCAGAAATATTTTTGGAAGAGCAGGAGCGCCTTGCAAAAAATCGGGCAGGCACTGCGGGAAAAGGGCTGCACCTGGAGAGAGGGAGGCCTGTTTTCGGGCCCGGCGATGGAGCGGATATCAGGCGACGGTATACCGGACGCGGTCCTTCAACTCCTGCTGCTTCCCCGCGTTCCAGCCCGATACTTCCTGGAGGTAGCCGGTCACCCTGCTGATCTGGACGACGTCGTGGCTCCCGCACTCGGGGCAGACCGGTGCACCGCAGAGAGGGCAGTACTCGATGCTGGAGACTATCTCGTGGGAACAATGGCAGTGATCGAGGGGGCACATGATCTCGAGGTGGGAATCGCCGCAGACGGGGCAGGGGGTCTCGTCCACGACGAGGTGGCACGTGTGGCACTTGTACCGCCGCTCTGCGGGGGGGACGTCCTCGAGACACCGCACCGATCGGGACAGGTAAAGCTGTTCTTTGCTCCATTGCATACAATACGATGGCTATTTCTGCATTTAAACCCTTTGTCCGTGCCGGATCCGCCTCAGGGACTCATAGGGGTCATCACGGGGCGATAGACCCGTCAGGTCACGGTTCTCATCATCGGCGGAGGGGCCCGAGTGCCGCCGCAGCGGCAGCAGGGTCGGCGGCCTGGTAGATCTGCCTGCCCACGATGATCCCGTCCACGAGAGAGGCGATAACCTTTGGGTCTCCGCCCTGCACCCCGACACCCGGGGACCAGATGGCGCGGCCGCCGACAATCGTGCGCAGGGCCCTGACTCTCTCGGGCCTGGTCGCCGGCGCGATGATGCCGTCCGCCCCGAGGGAAACGGCCATCCGGGCGATCCTCTCCGGGACACCCGCCGAGAAGAATGTGAGTGCGCCCGGGTGGCTCATCTCGGCAACGACGAGGCACATGCCGCCGTGGTCATGGGCTGTCTCCACGCAGGCCAGGACCGAGTCCTCCCCGCAGAAGCCATGGCAGATGACCGCATGGAACCCGGCGGAAAAGACCGCCTCTGCGATGAGCCGGTTCGTGTCCGGGATGTCGGCGACCTTGAAGTCAGCGGCGAGCGGGAGCCCCAGGCGGCCAAGCTCGCGGGCGATGGAGAGCCCCGACCGGAGGGCGAGGGGGTACCCGACCTTGATTGCGTCCAGGTGCGGGGCGCAGGCTGTCGCGACAGCGACCGCTCTTTCCGGGTCGGTCACGTCGAGGGCGAGGACGAGGTCCGTCATACCCCGAGCCTCTCCCGCACGGCAGCCACGAGGAGCGGCAGCGTGATCGTTGCGTCCCCGTAGACGGTGACCGCCCGGGCAGTCCCCGTGATCTTGCCCCACGAGCGGGCCTCGTCCAGCGTCGCACCCGAGAGCCCGCCCAGGTCTGGCCGGTCCCCGGTCAGCTGCACCGCGTACTCAAAGCCCCTTGGTGCCATGAGCATGCCCTGGAAGATGAAGTTCTTGGGGACGCCACCCCCGACGAGGAGGGCGCCTGCGGACTTTGCCTCGAAGCAGAGGGAGAGAAGGTCCTGCATGTCGCCGAGGGCGTCCAGGACAGGCCGGTGCGTCTGGGTGAAGAGCCAGTGCTGGAGCCCCACCATGGAGTCGGCCAGTGCGGGGCAGAAGACCGGGACTCCCCTGCGGGCCGCGGATGCGAGGATGCCCGAGGGGAGCGACTCCCCGATCTCCGACAGGAACTTCCGGACCGTGAAGGGGGCACGTGGGGAGAGGTCATCGAAGCGCTCCTGCAGGAACTCCTCGAACCTGACGAAGGACTCGTTCGGGAGGAAGACGTCGTAGATCCTGTTGATCTCCGCGTCCCGGAGTTCCACGTCCGAGCAGCTGGCGGTGCCGTGGTAGTGCCGGCAGCCGATGGCCTCGATGATGTCGTGGGTGAGGTTCGCTCCGGTCGAGACCAGCACATCCACGAAGCCGGCGTCGACGAGGTCGCTGACGATCCTGCCCATGCCTGCCGGGACCATGGCTCCCGCGAGGCCGAAGAACCGGGTCACCTCCCCGTCCCGGAGCATCGCCTCGTAGATATCGGCCGCCCGCGCCAGCGCCCCGCCGTTGTATGCCCCTGCCCTGCCCATGGCCGCAACGAGTTCCCCGACGGTCATCCCGGGCCGGATGACCACCTGCTCGACTGACTCCCCGCATTCCATGGTACAGGTGTACCGAGGGGAAAGGAGATAGTTCTTGGCTGGAAAATGCTCCCTTCCCCGCGTGTTACGCATGAAGGCCGCTACCGTGGTCATTGCCTGGAGGATCCTGGGGTTGCACGTCACTCGTACATGCCCTGAGGAAGTCCTCCCGAACGCCCCTGCAGAGCGGCCGGGCGAGGTGCCGGCGTGCGCTCGGCGGGACTTCGTACCAACCGGGGGAGACTGCGCGGGGAACGGCCACCACCCCGGGTGCACCCTTCCTCCCCCCGCACCGCCGGCACTTGTACCCCTTGCCCGTGCCGGCACTTGTCATCCGTTTTCCGCACCTCTCGCAGAGCGGTGGCCGCGACAGGAGGAGGGGGGGTGCAGAGACGACCTCGATCTTCTCGAGGTTGAGGCTCCCCCTCTTGTAACTGCCCGCTGCCCTCACTTTGTCGCCCGGGAGGAGCGCCCGGACGACGTCGCGGAACCCTCTCGTCGGCTCGTAGGCCATGCACGGGAGCATCATCTTCCCGTCGGTGAGGGGGAGGCAGACGTGGCCCCCGCGGATTGTCACCGCCCGTGAATGCACGGCCCCTCCCACGAGGTAGGAGTGGCCCTCCTCGAGGCGCCCGATCTCCCCTGGCACGATGTGGGCGTCCGTCCCCTGGTTCGTGACAAAGAGCTGCTCGCATGCCGGTCTTTCCGACACCACGCTCTCCCGGGCCAGGGCGAGCCAGCCGGGGCGCTCGCCCCGTATCCCGAGGAGGACTGGGTCCGGCGTGTGGGGGACGCAGACCACGATGCCGTTCTCCCGGTCGACCGTGTCCCAGGTGTGGGGGTACGTGACCGCGTCCGCGGCGAAGAGGCTCTGGCGGTCGACTTCGCGGGGAGTTCCGAACCGGGCCCTCCTGCGGTAGAGGAGGAGCTCGTAGGTGAAGTCGTCGAAGTGGCTGCAGATGGCTGCCGTCGCACCGATGAGGCCGCGGCCCGCCTTGTACCCCTTGAAGAGCGCCCCCCACTCCCCGAGGAGGGAGATCGCCTCGTCCACCGTGCAGAACCCCCTGACAGCACGCAGGTAGAAATCAGGGGGAGGGACCTGCCCGCAAGCGGCAACGCCGGGGTGGGTTCCTTCGTGGGACATCTCCGCGAGTTCCTCGACTGCCCGGCAGGCGAGGTGGAACGCCGTGTGCAGCGACCCCTCGGCGACGAGGCATATCGCGGCATTGCCCCGGGTCTTCTCGGGGACGTTGGGGTTCAACCGGACCAGGCGGGCCTCGATCACGCGGACTCCTGCCCTGTGGAGGCGCCGGATGAGTACAGCTGCAAGGTAGGTCGTGCACATCCCCGCCGGGGAGTCGGTATCGTCGATCCCGATTCGGAACATCGCCGCTCGCATCAGTATTTATATCAGGCCAGGGAAAATCCATTCGTAGTGAGATGTCACAGGAACACCTCCTCTCGACGATCACGAGCGTGCTCCTGATGGGCGGGTTCCGGGTCTCGGAGAAGTTCAGCATGAGGCCCCGGAGCTTCGACATGGTCGCACGGAAAAGAAACGTCGTGCTCGTGATCAAGGCAGTCACCCACATAGACAGCGTCATCGAGGAGACGGCGAGGGACCTGGACCGCGTCGCACGATATATGAAGGGGTCCCCCCTGATCATCGGGGAGCGGGCACGCGACTCGGAACTCGAGAGGGGTGCAGTCTACGTCCGTTACGGCATCTTTGC
>JAKPSJ010000063.1 GCA_029555345.1 Methanobacteriota archaeon
TGGGATACACCCTTCACAACGATGTGCATATCCTGTCGAACGGTTACCGTGTGAAACTGAATTGAAGAGAGCAGTGAGAGGAGGAGGAGATGGAATTAAAACAGTACCTGGAACAGACGGCAAACAAGGTAGACTCACTCATTCACCAGCATTTTGGTTCCGCGTGCGATGACCTCGGGCGGGCAAGTGCACACCTGTTGCTTGCGGGGGGAAAGAGACTCCGTCCAGCCCTGCTCCTGCTCGCAGCAGATGCCGTGAACAGGGGGAGCTCGTCGAACGTGGTGCCTGCGGCCCTTGCCCTGGAGCTGACCCACAGTTTCACTCTTATTCATGATGATATCATGGACGGCGACACTGTGCGGCGTGGTGTACCGACAGTGCATACCCAGTGGGACGAACCGACAGCCATCCTTGCAGGCGACGTGCTGTTCGCAACCGCATTCGAATTCATCTGCCTTGCCGATGTCCCCGATAACGCAAAAGTACGCGCGACATCACTCCTTGCCAGGACATGCGTGGAGATCTGCGAGGGCCAGCACATGGACATGTCGTTTGAAGAACAGGACGATGTCTCCGAGGGGGAGTACTTCAAGCTCGTCGAGAAGAAAACAGGTGCCCTTTATGCAGCTGCAGCAGGGATAGGGAGCATCCTTGCGCAGGGCAACCCCCGTTACACCGATGCTCTATTCCGCTTCGGGCAGGGCATAGGGATGGCCTTCCAGATACAGGACGATTTAATTGACCTGCTGGCCCCTCCCGAAGTGAGCGGCAAGGACCAGGGGTCCGATCTCAGGAAAGGGAAAAAGACGCTTATCTACCTGAAAGCCCGTGAGAAAGGTCTTGATCTCGCGCAGTTTCGCGGGCACCTCTCGCCGGATCAAATCCGCGAGATCGTCTCCCGTCTCCGGGAGATTGGGGTTATTGATGAGGTCCAGGAGACTGCCGAGAATTTTGTCAGAAAAGGCATCCAGCGAATCTCTATCCTGCCAGACAGCGAGGAGAAGAGTCTCCTGATACAGATGGGAGAACACTTCATCAGGCGGAGTTATTGAAAGGATGGAAGGCTCGGACGGAATAGACCCCTTGAAAAGGGCATTGTTTCTTTTTGCCCTTCAGAACGCTGTCAAGTACAAGAGCGTCCCGAGAGCGGGGACTGTTATCGGGATGGTCCTGGGAAAATATCCCGAGTTCAGGGGTAGGGCCAAAGACGCAGCAGTTCTCGTCAAGGAAGCAATAAGCGAGGTTTCTTCCCTGCCTCTCGCGCGCCAGGAGGAACTCCTCGAGAGCCTTGCTCCCGAGCTGGCAGAGGATCTCGAGCGGCCTAAAGAACATTTCAGGGACCTGCCCGCGCTGGAACAGGCAGAGGGGGGCGTGGTGATGCGGTTCGCCCCCAATCCCAGCGGGCCCCTCCACCTGGGCCATGCCCGTGCAGCTGTCCTCAATGATGCGTATGTGGATCGCTATGGGGGAAGGTACATCCTGCGGATCGAGGATACCGACCCGAAGAGAGTAGATCCTGCTGCCTATAAAATGGTCAGAGAGGACTCCGAATGGCTGGGTCTTGCCATTACCGATATAGTCTACCAGAGCGACCGTCTCGATATCTACTATGCACACGCCAGGAGGCTTATCGAGAGGGGTGGGGCATATGTATGCACGTGTGATTCGGAGCGTTTCAGAGAATTGAAGATGGCGAAAAAACCCTGCCCATGCAGGGACCTGACTATTGAAGAGAACCTCGAGGCATTCGAAAGGATGCTCGCCGGGGAGTACGGGGAAGGGGAGGCGACACTGAGGGTCAGGACAGATCTCTCCCACCCTGACCCTGCAATGAGGGATTTTCCAGCGATCCGGATCCTTAAGAGTACCCCGCACCCTCGCAAAGAGGCCTGGGTTTACCCCCTCATGAATTTCTCGGTTGCCTTGGATGATCACCTTCTCGGAATCACCCATGTGATACGGGGCAAGGACCACATCGCGAATACGCGGAGACAAAAATACATCTTCGATTACTTCGGGTGGGAACCACCCATTTACTACCACTATGGCAGGATGGGAATTGAAGGGGTGGTCCTCTCGACCTCGCAAATGAGGGCAGGGATAGCCGCTGGCGAGTACAGTGGCTGGGATGACATCCGGCTCGGGACACTGCGGGCGATAGCCCGGCGCGGTATCACTTCCCAGGCGGTCAGGGGAGCTGTCATCGAGATCGGGCTTGGCGAGACGGACATCTCGTTCTCGTGGGAAAACCTGTATGCGCATAA
>JAKPSJ010000119.1 GCA_029555345.1 Methanobacteriota archaeon
GAGACGGACCGGACGATCTGCGGGACGAAGTGGGTGGGCGTGACGAAGTTGATGTTGTGGCACACCCTCTCCTGGAGCCGGACCATGATCCGGGCGAGGTCATCGCAGCTGACCTCCTTCCCGAGCCTCTCCTGGCTGGTCCCGTAGTTCTGGCAGAAAGCGCACCGCATGGAGCACCCGGTGAAAAACACGGTCCCGGAGCCATGGACCCCCACGAGCGGCGGCTCTTCTCCGAAATGGGGGCCGTAAGAAGAGATCTTCGGCATCTCCCCGCCCCCGCAGTACCCGGTCTCCCCGCACGTCCGATCGACGCCGCACCCCCGCTGGCAGAGGCGGCAGGAGGAGAGGACCTCCCAGGCCCGCTCCACTCGCCTCTCCAGTTCGCCCGATTCGGCCAGGGCCAGGTACGATGGCCGCTGTACTGCATGCACGCCCTGCATATCCTCTTCCAGATGGTTGTCTTGCGTCACCCCTTAAGGTATTTGGCACGTAAGGCCGCATTCGCGGTCTCCACCGGGGGGTCGCGAACGCATCGCGCGGGTATCGGCGGTTGCCAGGGCACGCTCCCAAAAAGCATATGGGGAGAGAGGCATACTGGTGTAATAACGGCACATCCAAGCTGTTAGGCCCAAAGATTTGCGAGGTGAATGAAAAGATGGTCAACCTGACACCCGAGATGAAGGAGACGTTCTCCAAGGTGAAGCTCTTCCCGGTGGCGACCGCTTCGAAGAAGGGGATCCCGAACGTCACCCCGATCGCGTTCGTCGTCATGGTCGCAGACGACACCCTCTGGCTCGCGGACAACTTCATGCACAAGACGATCGCGAACTTAAAAGAGAACCCGCACGCGGCGATCTACATCTACGACCCGGAAGCGAAGAGGTGCTTCCAGATAAAGGGGACAGTGGAGATCAAGACATCGGGTCCCGACTACGAGAAGATGAAGAAGATGGTCCACGAGAAGAAACCGGAACTCCCGGCGAAGTCGCTCGTCGAGATGAAGATCACCGAAGTCTTCGAGTGCAACCCCGGCCCGCACGCCGGAAAGAAACTGCTGTAATCCCTTTTTATCGGAGAAGGGCTGGCTGCCACCCGGGCGGGCGAGCCGCGACCCATTCCCGGCCGCCGCCCCCGAAGGGCGCCCCGGAGGCGGTTCAGCAGTTGGGAAAACCAGGAACAGCATCATCATATGCCCTCAAGAAATCCCGGGTCGAATATTCATCCCCACTTGAAATGACGAAGAGGGGAAGATCTACTTCTCCCAGGTCCGCTTCCCCTGCTCCACGAGCCGCGCCTGGATCCCGTAGTAGGCCGAGACACCGATGGCGTGGCACTGATCGATCGAGGTCGTATCGAACGAGACGAGATCTCCCGAGTAGATCCCCTCGGGCGACGACCGGCCGAGGACCCTGCAGCAGCCCTTGAACATCTCGACCTCGACCCTCCCGGTCACCCTCTCCTGCGACCGCGCGATGAACGCGTCGAGGTCATGGAAGAGCGGTTCGTGGACGAGGCCCATGTACGCGAGTTCCGCCCATTTCGCGTCGACGGCGTGCTTGAACGCGAGCTCCTGGCGGGTGAGGGTGAGGTGCTCGAGGTCGCGGTGCGAAAGGAGGAGCACGGTCGCCGCGGGGTGCTCGTAGATCTCGCGGGCCTTCAGGCCGAGGATACGGTCCTCGATCATGTTGTTCCGGCCTATCCCGTGGCGTCCGGCGCGGGCGTTCAGCTCCCGGACGAGGTCGAACGGTGCGTACTCCACGCCGTCGAGCCGGTGGGGGACACCCTTGACAAAGTCGATTGCCACGACCTCGGGCTTGTCCGGGGCAGAGGCGGGAGAGACCGTCCACGCGTAGATCTCCTCGGGAGGGTGGGCGGAAGGGTCTTCGAGGATGCCGCCCTCTATGCTCCTGCTCCAGGCGTTCTCGTCGACGCTCCAGGGCCTCTCCTTTCCGACCGGGACAGGGACGTCGTGCTCCCGGGCGTAGTCCATCTCCCAGTCGCGCGTGAGGTTGAGCTCCCGGATGGGGGCGACGACCTCGAGCCCCGCCATCCGGAAGATGAAATCGAACCTGAGCTGGTCATTCCCCTTCCCGGTACAGCCGTGGGCGACAGCCCGGCTCCCCTCGCGGGCCGCGACCTTGACGACCTCCTCGGCGATGAGCGGGCGGGCGAGCGCAGTGCCCATCGGGTACCCCTCGTAGGAGCCGTTCGCCCGGATCGCGGGGAAGACGTACTCTGTGACGAACTTCTCCCTGGCGTCTATCGTGTAATGTGCATCGGCGAGTTTCTCACCCTTCTCGGTCGCCGCGGCTATCTCTTCGTCCCGCTGCCCGACGTTCACCACGACGGTGACCACGCGGTCGTACCCGTACCTCTCGCGGAGGAGGGGGATGCATATCGAGGTATCCAGCCCGCCGGAGTAGGCGAGGACAACGGTTCCCTTTCCCATATCTTACGCTCCTTGGCAGTCCCCTCGCGGGGGACGATACCTATTCATTGCCCCCTGCGCGGTAATAATGCTATTTTCCGGTGTGGGACGAGTGCTTCCGGCCCTCTCCCGGAATGCGGTTCGTCTTGCGAGTGCCTCGACGAAGTTTATTGCCGAAAGGATGGAAAAACGTGGAATACTGTAATCATAACTGGAAAACGACGGGGTGTCACAGCGCTTCTTGCATGGGCGTCAGATAGATCCGATGTAATGCGAGAGCGGCTCGATCGTGATCTGCTCCTTCCGCATGGCCTCTATCGCCATGGTGGCAGCCCGTGCAGCCTGGATCGTCGTGATGTAGGGGACGCCGTAGTCCACTGCAGCCCTCATGATCTGGTAGTGGTCCTGCCGCGATTGCTTGTCCGTCGGCGTGTTGATGATCAGCTGGATCTCGCCCCTCCTCAGCAGGTCGATCGCATTGGGCGAGCCCTCCTGGACCTTCCTCACCTGCTGGGCAGGGATCCCGGCGTTGTTGAGGTATTCCACGGTCCCCGCCGTCCCGAAGAGCCGGAGCCCCATCCCGTGGAGCTTTTCCGCGATCGGGATGACCTCGTCCTTCTGCTCCTTGGATATCGAGATGAAGATGTTTCCCTCGAGCGGGAGCGTGTTGTCGGCGGAGATGCACGCCTTGTAGTAGGCGCGGCCGAAGTCGTAGTCGATCCCCATGACCTCGCCGGTGCTCTTCATCTCCGGGCCAAGTACAGTGTCCACGCCGGGGAGCTTGTTGAAGGGGAGGAGGACCTCCTTGACGGCGACGTGGGAGAAGGGCTTCTCTGAGTACCCGAGGTCGCGGATCTTCTTCCCGATCATGACCTTCGCCGCGATCTTGGCGAGCGGTATCCCGGTCGCCTTGCTTACGAAGGGGACCGTCCTGCTCGCCCTGGGGTTCGCCTCGAGCACGTAGACGACCCCGTCCTTGACCGCGAGCTGGATGTTGATCAGGCCCACGACACCGAGCCCGAGGGCGATCTTCCGCGTGTACTCCTTAACGGTCTCGATGACCGGGGGCGGGAGCGACTGGGTCGGGATCACGCACGCCGAGTCGCCGCTGTGGACTCCCGCCTCCTCGATGTGCTCCATGATACCGCCGATGAGGACGTCGGACCCGTCGCAGACGGCATCGACATCGAGCTCGATGGCGTTCTGGAGGAACGAGTCGATGAGGACAGGGTGGTTCCTGCTGACCCGC
>JAKPSJ010000008.1 GCA_029555345.1 Methanobacteriota archaeon
AACCTGCCCCGGAAGAACGGCGTTGCCAGCAGTTGGGGTGTGACGTGTTCGCATGAGACCCCGCATTCCTCGAGGACCCGGGAAAAGACGGTTTTTTCGTCCCAGAGAAGGCCGACCCGCGGTGTCACCCCTTGATCACCGCCAGTGGCTCGAGCCGGGCCACGAGCCGCGAGAGGCCGACCTCGTGGACGACCCGCACGACCTCGGTACTCGGCTTGTACACGTCCGGGGCCTCGTCTGCAATGGACGCATCGCTCGAGGCGCGGACGACAATGCCCCTCTTACCGAGGCTCTCGCGGATCTCCCTTCCGGTGATCCGCCGCTTGGCCTGCGTCCTGCTCATGACCCTCCCGGCACCGTGGCACGTGCTCCCGAACGTCTTTTCCATCGCGGTCCCGGTCCCGCACAGGACAAAAGACGGTGTCCCCATGCTGCCCGGGATGATCACCGGCTGGCCCACGCGGGAATAGAGAGACGGAATGCCGGGAGACCCCGGGCCGAACGCCCTCGTCGCACCCTTGCGGTGGACACAGACACGCATCCTCTTTCCGCCGACGAGGTGCTCCTCCACCTTCGCCACGTTGTGGGCAACGTCGTACACGAGGCGCATCTCCCGCTGGGGAACACCGTAAAGGTCCTCGATGACCTTCCGTGTCCGGTGCATGATCACCTGCCTGTTCGCCCACGCGTAGTTTGCAGATGCAGCCATCGCCCCGAAATATGCCCTTCCTTCAGGGGAATCCAGTGGTGCGCAGGCGAGCTGGCGGTCAGGCAGGGTGATCCCGTACCGTTTCGTCGCCTCCTCGAGCACGCGGAGGTGGTCGGTACAGACCTGGTGCCCCAGCCCCCGGGACCCGCAGTGGATCATGATGCACACCTGGCCCGGGACGAGGCCGTAGACGGATGCAACCTCCTTGTCGTAGACCTCTTTCACCGCCTGCACCTCGAGGAAGTGGTTCCCTGACCCAAGCGTCCCGCTCTGGGGGATACCCCGGGTCCGCGCCTTCTCGGAGACAGCCCCCGGGTCCGCCCCCTCCATGCATCCCCCCTCCTCGCAGAATTCCGTGTCCTCCGCCCTCCCGTACCCCTGGCGGACAGCCCAGGACGCCCCGTCCACGAGGACCGAGTCGAGGTCCCTTCCGGAGAGGCGGAGACTGCTCTTTCCCCCGACGCCAGCCGGGATCTCCCGGAAGAGGCGGTCGGCAAGCTCGCGGCGGTCGGAGATGTCCCTCTCTGCGAGGGGTGTTGCGAGGAGCCTGACCCCGCAGTTGATGTCGAATCCGACGCCACCCGGTGAGATCACTCCCCCCTCGAATGAAAAGGCAGCGACCCCGCCGATCGGGAAACCGTATCCCCAGTGGATGTCGGGCATGGCAAGCGACCGCTCCAGGATGCCAGGCATCGTCGCAACGTTGGCCAGCTGCCGGACGGCACCCTCTTCGAGCGTCTCTGCGAGCCGGGGGGAGAGGTAAAAGACACCGGGAACCCTCATCCCGGGGACATACCCCAGGGGGACCTGCCATTCACACGGACCGAGGTTCTGTATCCCGGGGAGCATGGTCACTCACACATCAAAGATGACATCCAGGGTATATGAATCATCTTCCCGGCGGATGGAGAGCCCGGAGAAAGAGATACCCTTGACCTCGCGCCCTCCCCCGTGCTTTTCCGGGGAGAAAGGTTCGCCATGGAGAACACCCTTCACCTTCGTCTCACCGACGGAGACATCGGCACGCGAGAGAACGAACCCCTCCACCTCCGTGATATAGAGGATCTCCGAGAGGAAGGCGTGCACAAGGGACTCCATGTCGTGGGCATCGACCTCGATCTCCCGCTCCTGCACGTCCTCTCCAGGACGCCCGTACATGACGTGCATCAGTGCCCGGGCCGCCTCGGAGAAGAGATCCCCGAGCGAGGCTGCCCTGACCCTGACCCGGGCATCCGCAGTATGTTCCAGTTCCTCAAAACTCATGGCCCGCCGGTCAGTCCCCGGAATGGTCCAGGAAGAGCGGGAGCATCCCCTTGTGGATGGAATGGAGGTACCGTGCCTGGTGTATGGAGATAAAGATCGTCCTTTCCCCGATCTTTACCGGGATATCGGTTGGTTTAGGGGGTTTCATGCTCACCGGGAGAAGTATGGGGCCGCCACACGAAGTGCAGACACGGAAATCACACCCCCTCCTCTCGATGTAGTCAGCCACGTCCTCGTTCACCGGGATCTCTTCCGGGAGAGAACGCGAATTGGGTCGTACATACATGCTTCTCACCACATCGATGGGAAAAGGTAAAAAAATTGTGAAGGGCTGCAGGGCGGCGTTCAACCCACGAAGCGTGCAACCAGGTCGACGTACTGTTCCTTGAGCTGGTAGATGCTGTGGGTTCCCTGCCTGTTCTTCTTGATATGAAGGATCCCTATCCGCGAGGCAACGACGCCCACCATCGCGGCCACTGAATGGTAGCTGATGGAGAAACTCCTGTTGAGGAGCTCGCAGATCCTCGCGATCGTCAGGGTCTTCATCCTGAGGAAGAGCTTCAGCATTGCACGCCGAATCCCTGTCTGGTCACGCGAAAGGTACACCCGAAGGCGGCTCTCGATGACTGACTGGATCTCGTGCGGAGATCTCATGAAGGGTACTCACCACAAGTTTTATATAAGGATTTCTTTTCTATTTCGTACAAGCCCACTGTAAAAGGGACACGATTCCTGAAACGATCCGGTCAAAAAGTCTGCGAGGTTACGATAAAACACACGTGATAACTTGCTTTCACAGACCCCCTCCTGATGAAAATCGCGAATGCGATTATCATGCCAAAACCGTTCTTCCGGCACGAGGAAAATCCCCCGTTCCCCGAAGAATTTTACACATGTATCACCAAGTACTGGGGCATGGGATTTGTCGGTTATGATGTGAACAAGTATACTCCCCGGCAGATGGTGATCATCCCGGTTATCATCCTTCTCCTCAGCTTGGCCCTCATGGGTTTCAACGTTGCCAGTTTCGGGATGCCGGTCCGGCCTGGGATTGACTTCTCGGGGGGCACGGCGGTCACTCTTTTCACCACCGATTCGGCCGATCAGATAAGGACCGCGTTCTCCGCGTATCCCCTTCTCTCCATAGGGGAAAGCATGAACAACGGCAAGTACCTGAAGTTCGGGCCGATGGACGACGCAAGCCTCCAGGCGCTCGCAACAGAGATCGGTACACGTTATCCTGACGCCAAGATAGACCAGATAGGTGCTTCGTTCGGAGAGACGCTGCAAAAGCAGGCCCTGGTTGCGCTCATCATCTCGTTCGTGGGGATGACGATCGTCGTCTTCATCGCGTTCCGCGCGGTTGTCCCTGCAGGAGCTGTTGTCCTCTCTGCATTTGCCGATATCGCGATGACGGCGGCTGCTATGAACGTCGTCGGGATCGAGCTCTCCCTGGCGACGGTCGCCGCACTCCTCATGCTCATAGGGTATTCCGTCGACTCGGATATCCTCCTTACCATGAGAGTCCTCAAGAGGCAGGGGAAACTCGAGGAGAAGCTTGCTGGTGCGTTCCGGACTGGGATCATCATGACGACCACGACGATCACGGCAATCCTCGCGATGTGGCTCGTCGCTCTGCTCGGGCAGATAACCGTCATCTGGGAGATTGCAACTGTCCTCCTGATAGGGCTTGTCGCGGACCTTATAAATACGTGGCTCACGAACGCCGCGATCATCAAGTGGTATGTCCTGAATAGAGGTGGACGATGAGCTCGGGGAAGGCACCTGGAAAGGCTCCGGGAAAAAAACCTGGAAAAGAACCGGAAAAGGTACCGGGGAAGGTACCGGGGAAGGTACCAGAAAAAGAACAAAGAAAAGTACCGGAAAAGGCCCCTGGGAAATTGCGGGCAATCGTGAGTCACTGGCAGGTGGTGCTCGTGATCGTCCTCATCGTGGCTTCAGCGATTGCCATAGCGCCGCGCTTCGAAGACGGCAAGTTTACGACGAACCTCCAGTACGGGCTCGATCTCCAGGAGGGGACATGGCTCCAGATGGAGTTCAAGGCGGTCGTTGCCGGGTTCCAGGCCGATATGGCCCCCGAGGAGTTTGCAAAAGCCCTCCAGAACCAGACTGACGCCGATGTCTTCGTCATTGACAATGACCGGATCGAGGTAAGGAAGTATATCCCGAGGGAAGAACTCGAATCCGTTTTCAGTGCTGCCGGTGGCCGCCTGACTTCGTACGAACAGGGAGTCTCGAAGCAGACAGCAGATGATGTCAAGCGGATTCTCGAGAACAAGCTCAACGCCCTCGGGACGAAGGACGCAAGGGTCAACCCGCTCGTAGGCCTCTCCGGTGTCTCGCGTTACATCCGCGTGGAACTCGCAGGCGTGAGCATGTCCCAGGCGAAGGAGATCGTGGGCAAGCAGGGGAAGTTCGAGATCAGGATCCATACAACTGGAAACGAGACAGAGCACGTCCTCTACGGGGACAGTATCACGACTGTGGGAGTACCCAGCCACGACTCACCGGGGAGCCCTGTCTGGGGGGTCTCGTTCACCCTGAACCAGGACGGTGCAGAGAAACTGCAGAACGCAGCCATCCGGACAGGGGCTACCACGAAACCCAATGACCACAACCTCGACATGCTCCTTGACGAAGAGGTCGTATACAGTGCACCTCTCTCCCCGGACCTTGCAGCAAAACTCGCCCAGGAACCGATCCGACAGCTGTATGCATCGACCGGGACTGGCGATGCAGGACTCGAGAGTGCCAAGAACCTCGAGATACACCTGCGTGCAGGGGCGCTCCCCGTCGACGTCGCGGTCGCCGGTTCCGGTTTCGTCCCGGCAGAGCTCTCGGATTATTTCAAGATGATGTGCGTGGTTGCTTTCATCTTCGCGGCAATTGCCGTGGGAATCGTGATCTACTACCGGTACCGCGAGGCCGCCATCGTCCTTCCGATGATGGCAACGAACCTCTCCGAGATCGTGATCCTGCTCGGCATAGCAACGTTCATCCAGCAGCTCGACCTTGCATCGATCGCAGCGCTTATCGCCGTTCTCGGGACGGGGATAGACCAGCTGGTCATCATCACGGACGAAGTCCTCCACGAAGGCAGGGTCCCGTCCCCCACGCTCTATACGAAACGCCTGAGCCGGGCACTCGGCATCATCCTCGTCTCGGCAGCGACGATCATTATCGCCATGCTCCCGCTCGCCCTGATGGACAT